>JBAZWR010000112.1:0-9208 GCA_041660325.1 Thermodesulfovibrionales bacterium
TGCCGGGAGTAGGGATATGAGCTCCGATTCTGTACACGGCGAGGAGGGCAAGACTGAACAAGACCCTGCTCTTGAGTTCCGGGATTTTAAAGATATTTTGGAAGCTTGAAATAATGCTCAACTGTTTATGCTACCTCAGCCTTACCACCTGCTGCAGCTATCTTGGCTATTGCAGAAGCGCTAAAGGCGTGCGCCTTTATGGTAAGCGGCCTTTTTATCTCTCCTTCACCGAGGATCTTGAGGCCGTTCTTCAAATCCTTGATGATACCCTGTTCGATAAGCGTCTCTGCGGTTATAATATCCGTGCCTTCCATTTTACTTATGTCCTTAAGGTTAACAATCGCATATTCTATAGTGAAGCGGTTCTTAAACCCTCTTTTGGGAAGTCTCCTCTGGAGGGGCATCTGACCGCCTTCAAACGCAGGCCCCTTTGTACCTCCGGAACGGGCTTTCTGTCCTTTATGACCTTTGCATGATGTTTTTCCGTGACCGGAGCCTATGCCCCTGCCGACTCTCTTAGTTTTCTTTGTGCTTCCCGGAGCAGGCTTTAAATCCTCGATCCTCATGCCGCCTCCTGGGGATCTTCTTCAGCTTTTCCTCTCAGTCTCATAACAACATCCGGGTCCTTAAGGTTCGTTAGCCCGTTTAATGCCGCCTTTACGGAATTAAAAGGATTATGACTGCGCAGAGATTTTGCAACTATATTCTGAACGCCTGCCACTTCCAGAATAGCCCTTACAGCGCCTCCGGCAATAATGCCCGTGCCTTTTACGGCAGGGTTAATAACGACCGTGCCTGCACCAAACCTTCCTATTATCCTGTGAGGTATCGTACCGTCTTTCAGAGGGAATCTGAGAAGGGACTTTTTGGCCTGTTCAACAGCCTTCCTTATTGCTTCAGGGACCTCTGCCGCCTTTCCCTTTCCGATGCCGACGGTTCCTTCTCCGTCTCCGACAACCACAAGAGCGGTAAAAGAAAACCGTCTGCCGCCCTTTACTACTTTTGCGACTCTGTTAATATATATGACCTTATCCTTTAAATTAAGCCCATCCGGATCTATCTTCTCCACATATCCTCCCTAAAACTCTAATCCTGCTGCTCTTGATGATTCAGCCAAAGCTTTAACGCTTCCATGATAAGGGTATCCGCTTCTGTCAAAAACAACCTTCTTGATACCCTTTTCTAAAGCACGCTTCGCCAACAGTTCACCGACCAATTGCGCCGTTTTCATATTCCCTTTATGTGATTTCATGTCCTGAAACTGCTTATCAAGACTTGATGCATTTACCAAAGTATGTCCTTTTAAATCGTCTACTATCTGGGCATAGATATGATTCAGGCTGCGAAAAACGGATAACCTTAACCTTTCAGGAGTCCCTGTAACCGTTTTCCTGATCCGTTTATGCCTCCTTAATATTCCTTCTTTTCTGCTTTCAGCCAAAGCAACCTCCTATTAGATAAATCAATGGTCACGAACGATTCTACTTCTTGCCTGCCTTGCCAACCTTCAGTTTGATTCTTTCACCGGCGTATCTGATGCCTTTGCCTTTATAGGCGTCCGGAAACCTCAGGGCTTTCAGGCTTGCAGCCACCTGACCGATCTGCTGTTTATCCATAGACGTCAGGGTTATCTGCACCTGCTTGCCGTCGACAGACGCCTTAACCCCTTCCGGCAGTATAAACTCGATGGCATGGGAATAACCAAGGGTAAAAACAAGTCTGTCACCGGGCGCCTGTGCTCTGTAGCCGACGCCGACAATATCAAGAACTCTCTGGTAGCCTTGGGAAACGCCGGTAACCATATTTGACAGAAGACTTCTTGCCAGTCCGTGCAACGCTCTGTCCGTTTTTAAATCGCTTGACCTCTCGACTGCCAGGATTCCTTCGTTCATCGAAACCTTTAGCCTGTCAGGATGGAGCCAGCTTAGTTCGCCTTTCGGACCGCTGACCTTTACCGTTCTGTCTTTGATGTCCACCTTAACATTGTCAGGTATTTGTATCGGTTTTTTGCCTATTCTTGACACACTATTCTCCTAAAAAGCCCGGGGCGTAAAGCCATGAGCATTGAACTACGATTCTCCCGGCCTTAAACTCCCTGATCTTTGATGAAAAATCTCTCTTTAAAACCGTGTTACCACACATGGCAGATTATTTCTCCTCCGACGCTATCGCGCCGGCAGCTTTTATCACTCATGACGCCTTTTGAAGTCGTCAAAATTGCGACACCAAGGCCGCCCATAACTTTCGGTATTTCGTCACTGCCTACATATACTCGTCTTCCCGGTTTGCTGATTCTTTTCAAACCCGAGATAACGCTCGCATTATCAACATATTTAGGAATGACGCGCAGAATACCCTGCCGCCTGTCTTTTAAAATCTTATACGCCCTGATAAAACCTTCTTCCTTTAATATCTTGGCTATTTCAAGCTTCATTTTTGAAATAGGTATATCAACCTTTTCAGCCTTGATATGTACGGCATTTCGTACTCTTGTCAGCATATCTGCAATTGGATCAGTCAGCATTCATTACCTCCACACACGGGTCCATAGTTTACCAACTTGCCTTAATAACGCCGGGTATCTGGCCCTCAAGTGCAAGCGTTCTAAAGCAGATTCTGCACATTCCAAATTTTCTCAGATATGCTCTGGGCCTTCCGCATAACTTGCACCTGTTATAAGCCCTTACCCTGAATTTCGGCGGCTTCTTACTTTTTACGATCATACACAACTTTGCCATCAAACGCTCCTTTGCTCAGTCAATAATCATTAGTCATTAGTCACTGTTAAGCTATTGGCTGACGATTGACTAATGACCATTGGCTCTTAATTCCTGAACGGCATTCCCATAAAACGTAACAGGGCCTTGCTCTCTTTGTCCGTCTTTGCCGAAGTACAAAAGATGACATCAAGCCCGTGAACCATTTCGACCTTATCATATTCTATCTCGGGGAATATAAACTGCTCTTTTAGTCCAAGAGAATAGTTGCCTCTCCCGTCAAAGGACTTACCCGGCACTCCTTTGAAATCCCTTATCCTCGGCAATGCAACACTGATCAGCCTGTCAAGGAACTCGTACATATTGTTTCCCCTGAGAGTCACTTTGCAGCCGATAGGCACGCCTTGCCTCAATTTGAAGGCGGCAATTGACTTCTTGGCCTTTGTAACAACCGCCTTCTGCCCGGTTATCATGGATAGCTCTTTTTGGGCGGCGTCAAGTAATTTTATGTTCTGAATAGCCTCTCCGAGGCCGACATTCAGGACGACCTTTTGGACTTTTGGCACCTCCATGATATTTTCATAAGCGAATTCTTTCATCATATTAACTACGACTTCTTTTAGATACTTTTCTTTAAATCTCGGTGCCATTACTGATCTATAACCTCCCTGCATTTTTTACAAGTACGCAGCTTCCTGCCATTCTGCAATATGGCATTTCCGATTCTTGTAGGTTTATTGCATTTTGGGCAGAGGAGCATAATGTTTGAGATATGAAGCGGAGCCTCTTTCTCAATAATGCCGCCCTGTGTATATTGCCGGGTTGGTTTCATATGCTTTTTTATGAGATTGACTTTCTCCACAAGGAGGCTGTCTTTCATCGGATAGACGGCGATAACCCTGCCGCTTTTCCCTTTTTCCTTGCCTGCAATTACTAAAATTGTATCGTTTTTCTTAATACTTAAACCCATATTCCACCTATAAAACTTCCGGGGCCAGGGAGATTATTTTTGTAAACTCTTTCCACCTCAGCTCCCTTGCCACAGGGCCGAAAATTCTTGTTCCGACAGGTTCGCCCTGCGGGTTTATAAGAACTACCGCATTCTGATCAAACCTGATGTAAGTACCATCGGGTCTCCTATGCTCTTTCTTTGTCCTCACGACAACGGCCTTTGCAACTGACCCCTTCTTAATGCTGCTGTCAGGCAAGGCTTCTTTAACACTGACGACCACAATATCGCCAAGTCTTGCATATCTTCTGTGGAAACCGCCCATCACTTTTATGCATTGCACTTTTTTAGCGCCTGAATTGTCTGCTACTTCGAGCATACTCCGTAATTGAATCATCTTAAATCACTCCAATCAAAACCTAATCTATTACAGCCCATCTTTTCTCTTTACTGAGAGGTCTTATTTCTATGATCTTTACGGTATCACCGATATTACATTTGTTCTGTTCGTCATGAACCTTAAATTTAGTCACCCGTTTAACCGTTTTTTTGTAAACAGGGTGCTGGAAAAGCCTGGTTACGGCAACGACTACCGTCTTGTCCATCTTATTGCTGGTTACTTTACCCGTATAAATTTTCTTTGACATTCTTACTCCTACACCTCAGGTTTATCGCGCTTCCTGGGTTTATTGAGTTCTTGAGTTGAAACTCAGGAAACCTGGTAAACCCGGGAAACCGTATGACGTTTGTTACTTACCGCTCTTTGTTTTCTCCGTTCTTATTGTTAAAACCTTTGCTATGTTCTTTCTTACCGCGCGTATCCGCATCGGATTCTCGATTTCACCCGTGGCCTGCTGGAATCTCAGATTGAAGAGCTCCTTTCTCAGGTCCGTTTCTTTCGTTATTAATTCGTCTGCTGTCATTGCTCTCAGCTCCGCCGGCTTCACAGTACCTCCTCATCCCTCTTCACAAACTTTGTTGCAACAGGCAATTTATGGGATGCAAGACGCATGGCCTCTTTTGCAATCGCTTCGTTCACGCCCGACATCTCATAAAGGACCCTTCCGGGCTTGACAACCGCAACCCAGTATTCGGGAGCGCCTTTTCCTTTACCCATTCTTGTTTCAGCGGGTTTTTTTGTTATAGGTTTGTCCGGGAAAATCCTGATCCATACCTTGCAGCCTCTTTTTGCGTGCCTTGTAAGGGCTATCCTCGCCGACTCAATCTGCTGGCTCGAAACCCATCCCGGCTCGGTCGCTTTCAGGCCGAACTCGCCGAAGGACACTTCAGCTCCGCTATAGGCCTTCCCGTTCATATTTCCTTTTTGCATTTTTCTAAATTTAACTTTTTTTGGCATCAGCATCATATCGTCACCTATACTTCCTTAACTCTGCTTTCAGGTAAAATATCGCCCCGATACATCCAGACTTTTACTCCGATAATCCCATATGTCGTCTTTGCCTTGGCAAATCCATAGTCTATATCAGCCCTGAAGGTATGAAGCGGTACTCTTCCTTCCCTGTACCATTCCGAACGCGCTATCTCTGCGCCTGCAAGCCTTCCGGAGCAGGACACCTTAACGCCCTGTGTGCCGAAACGCAGGGCCGACGCAACCGACTTTTTCATGGCCCTTCTGAAAGCCACTCTCTTTTCAAGTTGAAGGGCTATATTTTCAGCAACAAGCTGGGCATCCACTTCAGGTTTTCTGATCTCTTTTATATCGATAGAAACCTCTTTCCCGGTCATTTCCTTGAGTTCTTTTCTGAGCTTTTCGACCTCGGAACCCTTTTTGCCTATAATGATGCCGGGTCTGGCCGTGTGAATTATGACCCTCAAATTCTGACCGGCCCTTTCTATTTCAATTTTAGGCACACCGGCATGATAGAGTTTTTCTTTCAATGCCCTTCTCATAGTTATATCTTCAATAAGTTGATCTCTGTAACCCTTATTTGCGTACCACCTTGAATCCCAGGTTTTTATTATACCGAGTCTGATCCCTATAGGATGCGTCTTCTGGCCCAAAACCTACCTCCCAACCTTTTCATTCTTAACATTCATGTTATTCCTCGGAAAGAACCAATGTTATATGGGAAGTTCTTTTTCTTATCACATTAGCCCTTCCCATCGCCCTCGGCAGAACCCGTTTCATGACAGGCCCCTGATCAACACAGGCCTTGGCAATCTTCATTTCTTCGGGGTTCACTGCCTTCTTCTGCTCCGCATTTGCCATTGCCGATTTCAGCAACTTTTCAACGTATTTTGCCGCTCTGTAAGGCATAAATCTAAGAAAGACCAAAGCATCTCCTGCACTCTTGTCCCTTATAAGATCAACCACCCTTCGTGCTTTTCTGGGTGTAATCCTCGCATATTTTAATATTGCTTTTGATTCCATACTATTCTCTTTTACCCTTTTGCAGGCGATGCAGACTTATCCGAGCCTGCATGGCTTCTGAATGTCCTTGTCGGCGAAAATTCACCGAGCTTGTGTCCAACCATATGCTCTGTGACATACACGGGAATGAACTTCCTTCCGTTATGTACCGCAAAGGTATAACCGATAAATTCCGGTACTATCGTTGAACGCCTTGACCATGTTTTAATAAGCTTCTTATCGCCGCTTTCTATCATGGTATTTACCTTTTTCATAAGCTTTTCATCTACGAATGGGCCTTTTTTCAGAGATCTCGACAAGTTACTTCCTCCTCTTAATTATAGATCTATCGGTTCTCTTGTTTTGTCTTGTTTTCACGCCCTCAGGTTTACCCCACGGCGTGCATGCCGGTCTTCCGCCGGAAGCCTTTCCTTCTCCGCCTCCGAGGGGATGATCTACCGGGTTCATGGCAACACCTCTGACATGCGGTCTCTTTCCTAACCATCTTTTCCTGCCGGCTTTGCCGTATGAAATATTCTCGTGCTCGAAGTTGCTGACCTGACCTACGGTAGCCATACAGACAGAGGGTATCCGTCTCACTTCCCCCGATGACAGCTTGACCTGGACATCGCTATCTTCTTTCGCTATCAATTGGGCGGTGGCGCCTGCGCTTCTGACCAGTTTGGCGCCCTCTCCGGGCCTCAATTCTATATTATGAATAAATGTTCCCAAGGGCATTTCGCCGAGGGGTAAAGCATTACCGATCTTTATTTCAGACCCCTTACCGGAGACAATCTCTTCTCCGACATGAAGTCCTGACGGAGCAATGATATATCTTTTCTCGCCGTCTTTATAATAGAGAAGGGCTATCCTTGCCGATCTGTTAGGATCATATTCCAAAGTTGCAACCTTTGCCGGTATGCCTGCCTTGTCCCTTTTGAAATCTACAAGTCTGTAAGCCCTTCTGTTGCCGCAGCCTCTATGCCAGGCAGTGACCCGACCGGTATTATTCCGGCCTCCTGCTTTGTGGAGAGATGTCAACAAAGCCTTACATGGTTCGGTTGTTGTAATATCGGCAAAATCGGAGACTGTCTGGAATCTCCTGCCGGGAGATGTAGGATTAAACTTTTTCAGACCCATTATGCACCTTCAATAAAATCGAGTTTTTCACCCTTTTTAAGGGTAATTATTGCCTTTTTTCTGTCAGGCCTTTTACCGACCGACTTCCCATATTTTTTCCATTTACCGTACATCTTGATTGTTGCAACCTTCTCAACTTTCACCTTGAAGTTCTCTTCAATCGATTTCTTGATCTCTATCTTATTTGCGTCTTTTGCAACTTCAATAAGTATCTTGTTTTCAGATTCTTTGAGACTCCCGCCTTTTTCGGTGAATAGCGGTTTTTTTATGACCGAGTAAATATCTTTCATGATCCCTTGATTTCCTCTATTTTCGATAACGCATCTTTTGTTATAAGAAGCATGTTATAAGCGCAGACATCATAAGTATTCATATCAGCGGCTTTTGTCACGGCAACTCCGGGAATATTTCTGGCCGACAGTACAATGGCGTCATTTTTCTCGGGAGTTACTATCAAAACACTCTTATTTTTAAACCCAAGAGTACCCAGAATGGCAACCATATCTTTTGTCTTAGGCTTGTCGAAATTCAGGTCTTCTATTACAACAACTTCTCCGCCTGAAAGCTTTTCCTGAAAGGCCTTCATAAAAGCAAGCCGCTTTACCTGTTTCGGCAGTTTATACGAATAATCCCTTGGCTGCGGTCCAAAAACCGCTCCGCCGCCTCTCCATAACGGAGAACGTATGCTGCCGGCCCTTGCCCTTCCCGTACTTTTTTGCTTCCAGGGCTTCCTGCCGCCGCCGCTTACAAGACCCTTTGTCTTTGTCGCATGAGTGCCTTGCCTCTGGTTTGCAAGATAATTAACTACCGAACTGTGGACAACGCCTGCTTTAGCCTTTACGGAAAAGACTTCGTCATTCAGATTCATTTTTCCAACGATATTATTATTCTTATCTTTTATTTCAATTTCCGACATGCTAATATTCCTTCTTTATTTCAACAAAGACGCCCTTGGATCCCGGTATTGCTCCTTTAATGAGCACCAGGTTTTGGTCGGGTCTGACGTCGATTACTTCAAGGTTCTTTACAGTCACCCTCTCTGACCCCATATGACCGGGCATCTTCTGATTCTTCCATACTCTTGAGGGGTATGAGCTCGCGCCAATAGATCCGGGGGCCCTGTTGAACATCGAGCCATGGGAACCCGGTCCGCCGGAAAAATTGTGCCTCTTCATAACACCCTGAAATCCCTTACCCTTGGAGACGCCGGAAACGGAAACCATGTCGCCTTTTGCAAATCTTTCGACTGTAATAAATTCTCCCACTTTCAGTCCTGCAATAGGGAATTCTTTCAATATCCTGTAAGGCTTCGTTCCCGCTTTTTTAAAAACCCCCAACCCGGGCTTGTTTATTTTTCTGTCCTTGGTCTCGATATAACCGACCTTAACAGCCTCATATCCATCTTTTTTCGCAGTCTTTATCTGTACTACACAGCACGGTCCGGCCTCAATAACCGTTACGGGATATGCCTTGCCGTCATCTGCAAATATTTGAGTCATACCAAGCTTTTTACCTAATATGCCGATCATTAATATATCTCCAACTATCCTTAAATTGTCTATTTTCTATTAAAAAGGGCTTCTCTCATAATTTGATCTCTACATCCACCCCTGCCGCCAGTTCCAGTTTCATCAATGCGTCAACAGTCTGGGGAGTAGGATCAACGATATCCAACAGCCTCTTGTGGGTCCTGATCTCAAATTGTTCTCTTGATTTCTTGTCAACATGCGGAGACCTGAGAACCGTAACCCTGCTGATTCTGGTAGGCAAAGGAACGGGACCTGCTATTCTTGCGCCTGTTCTTTGTACCGTATCTACAATTTCCTTTACAGACCTGTCAAGTATTCTATGGTCGTAAGCCCTTAATTTAATTCGTATCTTCTGATTCACCTTGTCCTCAATAATTCCTTAATTTTGCATTTCAGCTTTATTATTGTATTACCTCGGTAACAACACCGGCGCCTACCGTCCTGCCGCCCTCGCGGATAGCAAACCTCAGTTCCTTCTCCATCGCTATCGGCCCTATCAACT
>JBAZWR010000113.1:0-9208 GCA_041660325.1 Thermodesulfovibrionales bacterium
ATGCGCGGGTCAATGATTTTGGTTTTATAGAAGTCCCTTACAGAAAAGTCGTCAATGGCAGAGTAACTAAAACTATCGAGTATCTTTCGGCCATAGACGGTGAAAAATACATCATTGCCGAGGCAACGTCTCCCATGGATGAGAAAGGGAATTTAACGGGAGAAACAGTGTCAGCAAGGGTCGGCGGCGACTTCAGGATGGTTTCCCCTGATGAAGTCGAATATATGGATGTTTCACCCAAGCAGATTGTCGGCGTGTCCGCATCATTAATACCGTTTCTGGAAAATGACGACGCCAACAGGGCTTTGATGGGTTCAAATATGCAGAGACAGGCCGTGCCTTTGCTTCAGCCCGAGGCCCCCTTAGTGGGTACGGGAATGGAACATGTTGCAGCAAGAGATTCGGGCGCGCTCGTCCTGGTAAAACGGGGGGGAGTTGTCGAAAGCGTTGACGCCTCTAGAATTGTCGTAAGGACCTCGGAAACCGGGGGCGGGGTTGATATCTATAACCTGATAAAATTCCAGAGATCGAATCAGGCCACCTGTCTCAACCAAAAAGCCGTGGCAAATGTCGGAGATTCCGTAGCCAGGGGCGACATTCTTGGAGACGGACCCTGCACCGAAGCCGGAGAGCTTGCTCTCGGCAAAAATGTGCTTGTCGCCTTTATGCCATGGGGCGGCTATAATTTTGAAGATGCAATACTTGTCAGCGAGAGGCTCGTCAAAGAAGATGTTTTTACCTCCGTGCATATTGAAGAGTTCAGTCTTGAGGCAAGGGAAACAAAGCTTGGCCCCGAGGAGATTACCCGTGACATCCCGAATGTCGGTGAAGAAGCATTGAAAGACATCGATGAGAGCGGCATTATCAGAACAGGCGCGGAAGTAAAGCCCGGCGACATCCTTGTCGGCAAGGTGACTCCCAAGGGAGAAACGCAGTTGACTCCTGAAGAGAAGCTTTTGCGGGCAATATTCGGTGAAAAAGCTGAAGAAGTTAAGGAGAGCTGTTTGTATGTTCCGCCGGGGATTGAAGGCACGGTAGTTGATGTTAGGATATTTTCCCGGAAAGGGACCGCAAAAGACGAGCGGGCTAAAAGTATAGAAGAAGAGGACATCCGGAGACTGCAACGCGACCTGGAGGAAGAGACAAGGATTTCCAGGGAAGAAAAATACAGAAAATTAAGAGGTATCCTCGCAGGCCGTCCGGTTTTAGAGGATTTGAAAGATTATAAAACAAAAGAAGTTATTTGCCATAAAGGCAAAAAACTAACGGAAAAGCATATTGAAAGGGTTAAAGACGAACATCTTATGCGCATTAAGCTCGAAGACGGCAGTGTGCGTGAAAAGCTGGAAGCCATAACCCATGACGCTAATCAGTATGTCCGCTATCTTGAATCGAGATACGACGAATTAATTGAAAGAGTAAAAAAAGGCGACGAACTGCCGCCGGGAGTAAACAAGGTTGTAAAGACATATATTGCAATGAAGCGGAAAATGCAGATTGGCGACAAGATGGCGGGCCGTCATGGAAACAAAGGTGTTGTAGCAATGGTCATGCCTGAAGAAGATATGCCTTATCTGCCTGATGGAACGGCTGTTGACATTGTCCTGAATCCGCTTGGGGTTCCCTCAAGAATGAATGTGGGGCAGGTTTTGGAGACCCATTTGGGATGGGCAGCCAAGGCATTGGGTCTCCTGGTTGCAACGCCTGTCTTTGAAGGCGCAAAAGAGAGCGAGATAAAAGACCTCCTGAAAAAAGCGAAACTGCCCTCAACCGGTCAGATTACGTTGTTTGACGGGAAATTAGGAGAACCTTTTGATAAACCCGTTACCGTCGGATACATGTACATGCTGAAGCTTCATCATCTTGTTGATGATAAGATCCATGCCCGCTCTATCGGGCCTTATTCACTCGTTACCCAGCAGCCCCTCGGCGGCAAAGCGCAGTTCGGAGGGCAGAGGCTTGGAGAAATGGAAGTATGGGCGCTGGAAGCATATGGAGCGTCCTATACCCTCCAGGAATTCCTGACCGTGAAAAGTGACGATGTTACAGGGAGAGCGCGTATGTATGAGGCCATTGTGAAAGGTGACGCAACCCTTGAACCGGGAGTGCCGGAATCTTTCCATGTATTAATAAAAGAGCTCCAGAGTTTAGGACTCGACGTAGAGCTTCTGGAGAAAAAGAGCAAGGGGGAGTAGTTTGACTGAAGATATTTATTCTATATTTCAGAGGCCTAAGGATCCGACAGAGTTCGAGGCAGTGCGGATAAGGCTTGCTTCGCCGGAAAAAATACGTGAATGGTCGTATGGCGAAGTAAAAAAACCTGAAACAATCAATTACCGTACTTTCAAACCTGAAAGGGACGGACTTTTTTGCGCAAAGATATTCGGGCCGATAAAGGACTGGGAATGTATCTGCGGCAAATACAAGAGAATGAAGCACAGGGGCGTTGTATGCGATAAATGCGGCGTCGAGGTTATCCAGTCCAAGGTCAGGCGCGAGCGCCTGGGACATATAGAACTCGCTACCCCTGTTGCGCACATATGGTTTTTAAAGGGTCTCCCCAGCAGGATCGGCACTCTGCTTGACATGACTATGAGGTCGCTTGAAAAGGTGCTGTACTTTGAAAGTTATGTAGTCATTGACGCCGGTGATACTCCTCTCAAGGAAAAGGAATTACTGACCGAAGAAGAGTATAAAAAGAAGACGTCAGAGTTTGGCTCCAAATTCAAGGCCGGCATGGGCGCAGAAGCGATCAGGGAACTCCTGAGAAGCTGTGATCTTAATGAGCTCTATATAGAACTAAAGACTAAAATAAGCGATGCGGTATCTCTCGGCGTTAAGAAAAAACTCACAAAACGGCTTAAGGTTGTAGATGCCTTCAGAAAGTCCAGCAATAAACCTGACTGGATGATTATGGACGTTATCCCCGTTCTGCCCCCGGATCTCAGGCCGCTTGTGCCTTTGGAAGGAGGACGGTTTGCCACATCGGACCTTAATGATCTGTACCGGAGGGTCATAAACAGAAACAACCGGCTGAAGCGGTTGATGGAACTCAAGGCGCCGAGTGTCATCATAAAAAATGAAAAAAGGATGCTGCAGGAGGCTGTTGATGCCCTTTTCGACAACGGCAGGAGAAGCAGGGTGCTTAAGACCACAACTAAGAGACCGTTAAAATCCCTGAGTGATATGATAAAGGGGAAACAAGGCCGTTTCAGGCAGAACCTCCTTGGTAAACGTGTTGATTATTCGGGAAGATCTGTCATTGTTGTCGGCCCGGACCTGAAGCTACATCAGTGCGGTCTGCCAAAAAGAATGGCATTGGAGCTTTTTAAGCCGTTTATTTTCAATAAGCTCGAAGACAAAGGATATGCAACCACGATAAAGGCGGCCAAAAAGCTTGTAGAAAAGGAAAGTCCGGAAGTTTGGGATGCGCTTGAAGAGGTTATCAGAGAACACCCTGTGCTTCTCAACCGCGCTCCGACTCTGCACCGGCTCGGCATACAGGCATTTGACCCGATTCTCGTTGAGGGTAAGGCAATAAAATTGCATCCCTTAGTTTGCACTGCTTTTAATGCCGACTTTGACGGCGACCAGATGGCTGTGCATGTTCCCCTTTCGATAGAGGCGCAAATAGAAGCAAGGGTGCTGATGATGTCGGTCAATAATATCCTTTCACCTGCAAACGGGAGACCGATAGTCGTTCCGACCCAGGATATGGTGCTTGGCATTTATTATCTTATGAAAGAAAAGAACGGCGCGAAGGGTGAACGAAAACGATATACGGATGAAGAGATCCGCAAGATCAAAGATCCTTCCGAAAAACTAAAGGCATTGGTAAACGGGAAATTTTTAAGCCCTAAAGACGTCCGGATAGCCTATGATTCCGGGCAGTTAAGCGAACATGCGCGAATAGAAGTAAAAATTGACGGAGAGTATGCCGAGACAACGGTAGGCAGGATAATCTTTAGCGAAATAGTGCCCGAAAGTATTCCCTTTTCGATGATCAATAAAGAGATGACCAAGAAGGAATTAGGCAAATTTATAGATTTTCTTTATAAAAAGACCGGGAAACGGGAGAGTGTCGTATTTCTCGACAGCCTTGAGCAGCTCGGTTTCAAGTATGCAACCAAAGCCGGTATATCCATATCCATGGCCGATATGCATATACCCTCAAAGAAAGCCGAGCTCATCCGTAATGCCGAACTGGAAGTTATTGAAGTCCAGAAACAGTATGCAGACGGACTTATTACCCATGGCGAACGATATAACAAGGTTATTGACATATGGGCCAACGTTACTGAAAAGGTTGCCGATGAGATGATGAAGGAGCTCGGAGCGGAAGAAGGAAAGACCTTTTCCGATGAAGAGTTGAAAGAACGAAGGGATTTCAACAGCATCTTCATGATGGCGGATTCAGGGGCGAGAGGAAGCACCGCACAGATACGACAGCTTGCCGGAATGAGGGGATTGATGGCGAAACCCTCGGGTGAGATTATCGAAACACCCATTACGGCAAACTTCAGGGAAGGGTTGACGCCTTTGCAGTACTTTATTTCGACCCACGGCGCAAGAAAAGGTCTTGCCGACACGGCCCTGAAGACCGCAAATTCAGGGTACCTTACCAGAAGGCTCGTCGATGTTGCCCAGGACGTAATCGTTTATGAAGATGACTGTGGAACAACAGACGGCATTAATGTAACATCGCTCGTAGAAGGCGGTGAGATCATTCAGCCTATCGAGGAGAGACTTCTCGGAAGAACAGCCATAGAAGATATAAGAGACCCGCTTACAAAAGAAATTATAGTCAAGAAGAACCAGGATATTGATGAGGAACTGACACAGAAAGTTGTTGATGCAGGAGTTGACAGGGTCAAGATTCGGTCCGTCCTTACCTGTCAGTCCAAGTTCGGTGTTTGCATCAAGTGTTATGGCAGGGACCTTGGCCGCGGTGAACTTGTTGAAAAAGGCGAGGCAGTCGGCATTATAGCGGCACAGTCTATCGGAGAACCCGGGACCCAGCTCACAATGAGGACATTTCACATCGGGGGAGCCGCATCCAAGGTTGTTGAGCAAACAGTGCTTGAGGCCAAGAACTCCGGGATCATTAAATTTATTAATATAAACACGGTCAAAAACAGGGAAGGCCTTCTTGTTGTTATGAACAGGAACGGAAGCATTGCCGTCGTAGACTCAAAGGGAAGAGAAAAAGAAAAATACTCGGTTGTCTATGGCGCCAAATTAACGGTCAAAGAAGGCCAGAAGGTTGAGATAGGGCATAAACTTGTTGAATGGGACCCCTATTCAATGCCTATCCTGACGGAATTAGGCGGCAGAATAGCCCATGGTGATATTGTCGAAGGCGTTACCGTAAAAGAAGAGGTTGATGAAGTAACCGGCCTCTCTCACAGGGTTATTATCGATTATCCGGCTAATATGAGGCCCCGGATATCCATAAAAGATGAACATGGGAGGGCTACCCTTAAGATCCCTGGAACTACCGTTCTTGCGAGATATCTCCTTCCCGCCGGCGCTCATATCCTTGTAGACAGGAACGACATGGTATACCCCGGAGATATCCTTGCAAAAATACCAAGGGAAACGACAAAAACAAAGGATATAACAGGCGGTCTGCCGAGGGTTGCCGAACTCTTCGAGGCAAGACGTCCGAAAGAACAGGCCATTGTTACCGAAATAGACGGAATGGTGGAATTCAGAGGCGCCCATAAAGGAATGCGCGTTGTAGTAGTCAGGGGCGGCGATGAAGTGAGAGAATACCTTATCCCCAAAGGAAAACATTTAGGCGTCCACGAAGGCGACTGGGTGAGAGCCGGCGAGCCCTTGATGGATGGAGCAGTCAACCCGCACAATATCCTTGATATTCTCGGGCCGCAGGAACTTCAGCGATACCTTGTTGATGAGGTGCAGAAGGTCTACAGGCTGCAGGGTGTTACCATCAATGACAAACATATAGAGACCATTGTCAGACAGATGATGAAAAAGGTCAGGGTTGAGGACCCCGGTGACACTAATTTCCTCATAAGCGAACAGATTGACCGGAAGATCTTCCAGGACGAGAATGCAAAGGTAAAGGCACAGGGCGGAAGGCCTGCCCAAGGCAAGCCGTTATTACTCGGTATTACAAAGGCATCTCTTACAACAGACAGTTTTGTATCCGCGGCCTCCTTCCAGGAGACCACAAGGGTACTCACCGAGGCGGCGATCAGCGGGTCCGTGGATGAACTCAGAGGACTCAAAGAGAATGTCATCATGGGAAGAGTAATCCCCGCAGGCACCGGCACGCCGCGATACAGAAATACCTTTGTGAAGAGGGAAATACAGCCTTCTTTGATAGAGGCAAGTATTGAAGAATAGGATATATTAAAAGCAACAGCTCTTATAATAAAAAGCCCTGCAATTTATAAGCAGGGCTTTTTATATTCAGCTCAAAAAAGAAAACGAATGAAATTTATTGCCGACGCCATGCTCGGTAGGCTGGCAAGGTGGCTTAGGTTTTTGGGGTTCGATACCTTGTACTATCCCGACATACGGGACGGCAGACTTATCAGTATCGCCAGGGAAGAAGACAGATGTATTCTGACAAGGGATACACGCCTGATCCAGATAAAAGGACTGAAGGATTATCTGCTGATTCATTCGAATAACACGCTTCAGCAACTCATTGAGGTCATCGGGACATTGCAATTGAAACAATCCCGGTTGCCCGGCAGATGTGTAGCCTGTAACGGTTTGCTCAAAATGGTAACTGACAAGAATGAGGTTAAGGATTCCGTGCCTGAATATGTTTTTCTGAGTTTTAACATGTTTTCAATATGCCCTGAATGTGGCAGGGTTTACTGGGAAGGGTCACATACCAGGCATTTTAATGAGATGCTTGAGAAGATTAAGCATCTCCATGACAATCCCTTGACTTAATCCTGCTTTTTGTGTAAACATAGATTATTAAGTATAATATATAAAAAAGATTGGAGAAAAGAAACACTATGCCGATTTATGAATATAGCTGCAAGGATTGCAATGAGTATTTTGCATTGCTTCAATGGGGGAGTTCCGATGAGGAAGTTGCATGCACAAGATGCGGTTCTAAAAATGTAAAGAAGCAGCTTTCAAACTTCAGTTGCTCCTGTTCGATTGACTCCGGTTCCTCATACGGGGGGCCGTCCTCCGGTTTCAGCGGCGGCGGCTGAAGGCCTTCAGGCTGCTAAACCTTGCGTTTAGCCTGTAAATAAGTACATCAAAATTCGAGGAATTGAATAAATCCGAGACGTTCTTCATCAAATAAAAACATCGGAGACCTTGCGTAACGTGCGGATTTTAGTAACAACTACGCATATCAAATTTGCCGCATGCAATAAAGATTTCAATCGGGGACAAACAATCTTTACGAAATAAATAGGGCGAGTATTTAATCCCGCCCTATTGCTGTATTAAGATTTCCGAATCTTTAATCACGTAAATGAGCATATAAAAGAATTTCAACGCTTTTTACTCCGGGAACGCTTTTAGCGATTCCCTCAATTTTCCGAATCATTTCTTCATCTTTAAATTTTATGCTTTTGGCTTTTATTGAAATAGCGCCATTCTCAGCAACTACGTCAATGTCCGGTTTTATATCTATTAATAAAACTTTAACTTTTGCAGCAACCAACATGTTGTCCAGAGCTTTTTGTGATTCCGGGGTTGCTCTGAATTGCTCTAATCTGACAGTATTACAGATAAGATCTGCTGCATTCTCTACTGTAATCTTCTTAATGTGAATAACCATATCATAGAGACTGGGATCCCATTTATCAATTCCGTATATATATTTGCACCATTTACGCCTCTCCTTGTCATCATTTTTCAGGAGACGCAATGCCTCTCTTTCCGATATGCTCTCACGCGCCATCTCGAGTTTCACACGATTTTTCATATCAGCGATAATTCTCACCTTAAGCACATTTGAAATATTTTCTATGAAGAAATGGCCGGCAAGACCATGATAGACCACATTATCCTTTTGAAAATGCTCCAACATGGTAACATGCAAAAAGGCCAGATATCTTTCCTTGGAATAGTTAACTTTGTCCAAAATAGAAGGGGCATCGTGAATCGCCCGGATCAGTTTGATTTCCGGGATATTAAATTCTTTCGATGACTCGATAATAGCATCTCTTGCAATGCACGTATAGTTTAATTTTTGAGCTACTTTCTCTGCTATTTCTTTTCCTTTGCTATAAGAACCTCGTGAAATTGTGATAATGGACATTATCAGTTCTCCTTTAAAATAAATATTTTCTATTATTATACGTAAAACTTATGAGGAAATGATGAAGACGATATGAAAATAATATTAAGACAATCATTTATAAATTGCGTTGATTATTGGATGAAATGTTGCACAGGAAGGGAGAAGTCGCTACACTATTCCCTGTTTAAGAATATCGTGAAGGTGAATTATGCCGAGGGGTTTGCCTGCGGCGTCAGGGACTATAAGGGCGCTTATAGAATAGCTTTCCATAATAGACAATGCCTTTGCTGCAAGTTCGTCTTCCGATATCATCTTCGGGTTTGTCGTCATTATCTCTCCGGCTGTCATCTCAAACAGCTTGCCCCCCCATTTCTCAAGCCCTCTTCTGACATCTCCGTCCGTCAGCACTCCGGCTATTAAGCCGTCTTTATCAGTCACTATCGCATGCCCCAGTCTCTTAGAGGAGACCTCTATTATGGCCTTTGACAGCGGCATCCCGAACGACACAACCGGAAGGCGGTCTCCGGAGTGCATAAGATCCTTTACTTTTATGAAAAACTTTTTCCCGATGCTTCCCCCGGGATGGTAAAAGGCAAAAGCCTCTTCATTTAGCCCGCGCTTTACAAGTAATGACACAGCTATTGCATCGCCCATGGCCATGGTAGCGGTTGTTGAAGCAGTCGGCACAATCCCCATCGGGCATGCCTCTTCTTTCACTGATATATCAAGAGTTACGTCGGAGGCCTTTGCAAGGGTCGAATTGGTATTCCCTGTCAGGGATATCAGATTGACACGGAACCTCTTTAAAAATGGGACGAGCCCTGTGAGTTCATTAGTCTCCCCGCTGTAAGATATGGCTATAATAATGTCCCGTTCGGTGACCATGCCGATATCTCCATGGCTTGCCTCTGCCGGATGCAGAAAAAAGGCGGGGGTTCCGGTTGATGCGAGAGTGGCAGC
>JBAZWR010000114.1:0-9149 GCA_041660325.1 Thermodesulfovibrionales bacterium
AAGACTGGGAGCGAATCTTATCAAATTAGGATACATAACCGAAGAGAAACTGGTGTCCTTTTTGAGCAAGCAGTGGGGAGTCCCTGCGGTAAACCTTTCCGATTACAGGATAGACCCTTCGGTTTTAAAGCTTATACCATATGAGATAGCGAGGAAATATCTGATCGTGCCGGTTGCCCGGGTAGGCGCCACGCTGACAATCGCGACGGCGGACCCGTCGAATGTCTTTGTTATAGACGATGTGAAGTTCATGACGGGATATAATGTTGAAGTTGTTGTTGCAGGCGAATCCTCGGTCACATATGCCATTTCTTCATATTATAAGGGAGGAAGCGACGCGTTAATAACAACCAAGAAAACCGCTCCTACAAAAATGCTTCAGGTAAAGGATTATACCTTTAGCGATGAGGAGGTAACGGACGATGATAATCTCACTGCCCTTGATGAAGGTATGACCGTTGACGTCGATGAATTTGACAGGGTTGTCGGAGACGCCCTTGACAGTATAGAGACATATTCCGAACAGGATGATTATGGAAGCGGCGAGATTGAAGAGCCGATCGTGAAACTTGTCAACGGCATATTTATTAATGCAATAAAGGTCGGCGCAAGCGACATTCATATTGAACCTTATGAGAATTCCCTGAGGGTAAGGTACCGTGTTGACGGCGTCCTGTTTAACGCGATGAATCTGCCTCTGAAGATAAAGAACCCCATAACCTCAAGAATGAAGATCATGGCAAAACTCGACATTGCGGAAAGAAGACTTCCGCAGGACGGAAGGATAAAGCTGAGGCTCGGCAAGAAAAGAGAGATAGATTTTCGCGTTTCAGTGCTGCCCACCCTTTTTGGAGAAAAGACGGTGCTCAGAATCCTTGATAAAGCGAACCTGCAGGTAGACCTCACGAAGCTCGGTTTCGAGGAGGAATCCCTGAAAACATTTCTTGATTCACTGACTAAGCCCTACGGGATGATACTCGTCACAGGCCCCACGGGGAGCGGCAAGACGACCACCCTGTATTCCGCTCTGAACTATCTGAACAATCCGGATCTCAATGTCATGACGGCTGAAGACCCCGTGGAATACAATTTCATGGGAATGAATCAGGTGCAGGTAAAAGAAGAGATAGGGCTTACCTTTGCTTCGGCGCTCAGGGCTTTTTTAAGGCAGGCGCCGAATATTATTCTTGTGGGCGAAATACGCGATTTTGAGACGGCGGAGATTGCGGTCAAAGCCGCCCTGACAGGCCATCTCGTCCTGAGCACGCTGCATACCAATGACGCCCCGAGCAGTATAAGCAGGTTGTTGAATATGGGCATCGAACCGTTTCTTATTTCGGCCTCGGTCATAATTATTGTCGCCCAGAGGCTTGCCAGAAAAATATGCGTCGAATGCAGGGAGGAAGAAAAAGTGCCTGTCCCGGCTCTTATACAGCTTGGCGTTCCGGAAGAGGAGGCAGGGACGTTTAAATGTTATAAAGGCAAAGGATGTCCTGCCTGCAACGGTTCAGGCTATCGGGGAAGGATAGCCCTCTATGAAGTTTTGCCGATCAAAGCCGAGATCAGAGAAATGGTGCTTGAGGGCGCATCGTCGGATGATCTGAAAAAGACCGCGATACGGCTCGGCATGAAATCGTTGAGGATGAGCGGGCTTACTAAAGTTAAAGAAGGCGTAACCTCTATTGAAGAGGTGATGAGAGTTACTTTTGGAGACTAATAATAAAGGGGTGAGTTATGGCTACGCTTTATGATTTATTGAAAATGATGATTGAAAAAAAGGCCTCCGACCTCCATATTACCACAGGCAGTTGCCCCAGGTTGAGGATTGACGGAAAGCTTGTAAGTATCGATCATCCTTCGCTGGCGCCGGCAGATACAAAGGCGCTTTGCTATAGTATTCTGACCGACGCCCAGAAACACAAGTACGAAGAAAATAATGAACTGGACCTTTCTTTCGGGGTCAAGGGGTTAAGCAGGTTCAGGGCAAATATATTCATGCAGAGAGGCGCCGTGGCAGGGGCCTTCAGGACCATCCCGTTTGAGATCAGGTCTTTCAAGGAACTCGGGCTTCCGGAGATAGTCGGTGAGCTTGTTAAAAAACCGCGCGGCCTGTTCCTTGTTACAGGGCCTACAGGAAGCGGAAAATCTACAACACTTGCAGCCATGGTTGATAGAATCAATACGGAAAGGTATGAACACATCATCACGGTGGAAGACCCGATAGAATACCTTCATCCCCATAAAAAATGTCTTATAAATCAGAGGGAGGTGAATGCCGATACGGCTTCCTTTAAAGCCGCTTTGCGGTATGTCCTCAGACAGGACCCTGATGTGGTCCTTATCGGTGAGATGAGGGACCTTGAGACGATTGAAGCGGCGCTTACCGTCTCTGAAACAGGTCATTTGACACTTGCTACACTGCATACAAATTCGGCGGTCCAGACGATAAACCGTGTCATTGACGTTTTCCCGCCCCATCAGCAGGAGCAGATAAGGGTCCAGCTTTCTTTTGTCCTGGAGGGTATTTTTGCCCAGCAACTGATCCCAAAAAAATCAGGACAGGGCAGGGTCCTTGCCGTCGAGCTGCTTGTCCCAAATCCTGCCATCAGGAATCTTATCAGAGAAGATAAAGTACATCAGATATATTCAATGATGCAGACAGGGCAGGCGAAGTTCGGAATGCAGACGATGAACCAGTCTTTACAAGATCTCTATTCCAGGGGACTGATAACGTATGAGGATGCCATCGGAAAGTCGGCGGTACCCGACGAATTGGTCCAGATGATTCAGAAAGCTATGCCGGCAAACTCCGGTAAAGGGAGGACATAAACATGGCCACGATATTCCAATGGTCGGGGAAGACGGCAAAGGGCACTATTGAATCCGGTGAGATGTCCGCCGGCACAAAAGACGAGGTCATAGCTCAACTGCGGAGAAAGAATATTGTCGCTACTCTCGTTAATGAAAAAGCGAAAAAAGCCGGCAAGATGGGCTTTGGAGGAGGAGTAAACGATAAAGATATCGTAGTCTTTACAAGGCAGTTTGCCACCATGATAGACGCGGGTCTTCCGTTGGTGCAGGCCCTCGATATCCTGTCGTCACAAGTCGAAAATAAAACGTTAAGCAAAACGCTCCAACAAGTGAAAGTCGATGTGGAATCGGGCGCTACCTATGCCGACGCCCTTAGAAAACATCCAAGGGTTTTCACCGAATTGTATATCAACATGGTTGCCGCAGGCGAGGCCGGAGGTATCCTCGATACCATACTAAACAGGCTGGCAACATACATTGAAAAAGCGATGAAGCTGAAGAAGAAGGTCAAGGGCGCAATGGTTTATCCTATCGTGGTATCGACGATTGCCGTCGGGGTCATTGCCGTCATTATGATCTTTGTCGTTCCGACCTTCTCAAAAATGTTTGCCACTCTGGGAGGAACCCTGCCTCTGCCGACAAGGATGGTCGTCAATTTAAGCGACTTTATTGCAGGCATAGGCGGGCTTCTGACTTTAGGCGCAATCGTTGCTTGTGTCATTTTCATCGTTCAGATACAGAGAACGGAAAAGGGGAAGCATACAATAGACAAGATCCTCCTTAAGCTACCCATCTTCGGCCCTTTGATCAATAAAGTCTCGGTGGCAAAGTTCACGCGGACGCTGGGGACACTGGTAAGCAGCGGTGTGCCCATATTAGACGGCCTTGAAATAACTGCAAAGACCTCGGGCAATAAAGTCGTTGAATATGCCATCATGGACGTCAGAAAAGGCGTTATGGGAGGTAAAACCCTTGCCGAGCCCATTACAAAAGCAAAGGTATTTCCCCCCATGGTCACCCATATGATAGCCGTCGGCGAGTCAACAGGAGCGCTTGATTCCATGCTTTCAAAAATCGCCGATTTTTACGATGACGAAGTCGATGCGTCCGTATCCAACCTTACGGCCATGATGGAACCTATGCTGATGGTATTCCTCGGCGGCGCGGTAGGTTTTATCGTTGTAGCCATGTATCTGCCGATATTCAAGCTCATTACATTGATAAAATAAACAATTAAATGTCTTCAGAATTTTCCGAGGGGTTGGAAAAAAAGATAAAGACCCTGATCGCCTTCAGGGTCGTCTTCATAACATTTTTCTTCGGCTCAACCTTCTTCTTCTGGGGGTTCAGGAGATTCCCCTATCTGCATGCGTTAACGTTTATCATCGTAGCCCTCTATATCCTCACGATAATCTATGCGCTTTTACTCGGAAAAGTAAAAAAACTTGCAGCTTTTGCCTATACCCAGTTGATCTTCGATGTGATTTTAGAAACCCTGCTCATCTTTTTTACGGGCGGCATAGACAGTTGGTATTCCTTTACCCTCATTATAACTATCCTGGCTTCGAGTATCGTCTTAAACAAGAAGGCCGGCTTTATTATTGCAACGCTCAGCAGCCTTCTCTACGGTATGCTGATCAACCTTCAGTTTTATGGAGTGCTCCCTTTGGTCGGCGATTACTTAGTAGAGGCAAAGGAGTACTTCTATAAGATATTTATACACATTATTTTCTTTTATCTTACCGCATATCTAAGCGGTTATCTCTCGGCCCGGCTTGAAAAGACCGAGCAGAAACTCGAGGAAAAGGACCTCGATATCAGGGACCTTGAATTCTTTAACCGGGAAGTTATAGAGAGCCTTCCCAGCGGCCTTTTTACGACTGATGTGAACGGCAGGGCGGTGATGTTCAACAGGGCTGCGGAAAGAATAACGGGAACACGCAGAGAAACGGTTATCGGCCGGCATATTGACTCCGTCCTGCCCTTTTTCGAACTCCCTTTTTCGGAAGGGCGCAAAGAAGAAACGATAACCGTTGACGGGATACGGAAGATAATCGGTCTTACAATCTCGGGACTGAAGGACTTCGCCGGCCTCACAAAGGGTTTTATCGTCGTCTTTCAGGACCTCACAAAAATAAAACAATTAGAGCAAGAGATTCAGCAGAAAGAGGAGCTGGCTGCAATAGGAGAACTCTCCTCAAATATCGCCCATGAAATCAGAAACCCTCTGGCGTCTTTGAAGGGTTCTATTCAGATGCTGAAAGAAGATTCCGTTCCCGCGACTTACAAGGAAAAACTCATGGAGATAGCCCTGAAAGAAATGGACCGTCTCAACCGGATTATTACGGATTTTCTCGCCTACTCCCGGCCCGGAAAGCCGGAAATTATGCAATTTGATCTGCATGGACTGCTTGATGAAACGGTTGAACTCCTGAAAAATATGGAACAGACCAAGGGGCGTCTATCAATAAAAAAGGAATACGCCGGCGCTATGGAGGCAAATGCAGATTCTCAAAAAATGAAACAGGTGTTTTGGAACCTTGGATTAAATGCTATTGATGCAATGCATGAAGGCGGGGAGCTTACTATTTCTACACGCAAAGCGGACGCTTATATCGAGATAAAATTTAAAGATACCGGCGTTGGCATAGAGGAAAAAAATATCAGAAAAATCTTTCATCCATTTTTCACAACAAAAGAACAGGGGACGGGGCTTGGCCTTGCCATAGCATACCGGATTATAGAGGAACATAAAGGCCGTATGAACATGGAAAGCGTCCCTGGAATTGGCACGACCTTTACGGTTATACTACCTGAGACTTATGAAACAACGTAAGGGCAGAATACTCATAGTAGAAGATGAAAAGAGCATGAGGGAAGTCCTCAGGATGCTACTTGAAGGAGAGGGGTACGATGTTATCTCCGCATCCGACGGCCTTGACGGGTCTTCATATATTGAGAGGGATATTTTTGACCTTGTCATAACGGACATAAAAATGCCGGGGCTTGACGGCTTTGAGCTGCTGAAAAAGGTAAAAGAGATATCTCCCGAAACCCTGGTGATTATGGTGACGGCCTTCGGAACGAGCGAGTCTGCTATTGAGGCCATGAAACGCGGCGCCTATGACTACATCAATAAGCCTTTCAATATTGATGAGCTGCGGATAATTGTCCGTAAGGCCCTTGAGAAGAAGAGATTAAGCGAGGAGATTTCTCTTTTAAGACAGAAAGTCGAGACAACCTATGCCCTCGAAAACATCATCGGCCAAAGTCCAAAAATGCAGGAGATGTTCAGGCTTATTCCCAAGATAGCACAGAGCAATTCCAATGTCCTGGTAACGGGCGAGAGCGGTTCAGGCAAGGAATTGGTTGCGACGGCCCTTCATAACCTTAGCCCGAGAAAGGACAGGAATTTCGTGGCAATAAACTGCGCGGCATTTCCGGAAGGGCTGCTCGAATCCGAAATCTTCGGATATATGAAGGGGGCCTTCACCGGAGCTATGGTGAATAAACAGGGCTTATTCGAGATTGCCGACAACGGGAGCATGTTTCTTGACGAGATCGGTGAAATGCCTATTAACCTTCAGGTAAAACTCCTCAGGGTCCTTGAGCACGGTACATTCAGACGTCTGGGCGGCACGACCGATATAACGGTAGATGTCAGGGTCATCTCGGCAACTAACAAAGATTTAAAGGAAGAGATCAAAGGCGGCAGATTCAGGGAGGACCTTTTTTACCGTTTAAATGTCTTCCCTATCCATATACCTCCCCTGAGAGAGAGAAAAGAAGACATACCTTTGCTTATAGAGCATTTCCTGGGAAAGGCTTCAAAGATTCCCAAGAGGGTTTCTCTGGACGCCATGCGGGTATTGATAGATTGTCCCTGGAAAGGCAATGTAAGGGAACTCGAAAATATCATTGAACGTGTTGCGCTTCTTGTAGATAAACAGGAAATAACCCTGTCTGATCTTCCGCTGGAGATAACCGCTATAGAAGGGATTGCCGGTGAAACAGGAGACCCGCATGAATTTTCAGGCAACGGCGTCAACCTCGACAGTATCATCGAGGAAATTGAAAAAAAATATATTTTAAAAGCGCTGGAAAGAACAAACGGCGTTAAGACAGAAGCGGCAAAACTCCTCAACCTGACCTTCAGGTCCTTCCGCCACAGGCTGCAAAAGTACGGCCTTAAATAGGCCGCATTCCTTTACAAAGTTCTCTTTAAGTTGTTAGTATAATAATTCTTACCGGAGGAGAGGTGGCCGAGTCGGTCGAAGGCAGCCGCCTGCTAAGCGGTTGTGGGGGTAACACTCCACCCAGGGTTCGAATCCCTGCCTCTCCGCCAGAATAAGAATTAAGAATTTCAAGGAGGAAAAGATGAAAAAAATATTTCTAATTCTGTTGGGACTTATACTGGTGTTTTCATTCACTGCCTGCAAGAAAAAAGAGGAGTCGCAGCCTTTACCTCAAACACAGGTGCCTCAAGGACAAATGCCTCAACAAGAGCAAACTATGCCGGACCGGATGCCTTCGGGGCAAATGCCTCAGCAACAAATGCCTCAAGGTCAGGCTATGCCGGGACAAATGCCTCAGGGAAAAGCTATGCCGGGACAAATGCCTCCGGGAGGACAGGAGATGGGGAAACCCGGAATGATGCCGGCGCGCGGAAAGTCTCAGATCGTGGTGCCGCCCTCGGTTAAAGACCGGTGGAGCGGAGCTAAAATAATCGTTGAAGATAAAACTTCAAAAGCAAAACAGGAATATACGGTAAAATTAAACAGCGATTTCAAGATTCCGAACAGCAATCTTAAAGTCCATGTAGGTGAATTTCTGCCGGAGATTTTATTTGAAGGACAGACCATTACGTCCAGATCGAATGAGCCGAACAATCCCGGACTGACTATCCGCGTTTATGAAAACGACAAGCAGATATTCCCCGATCTAAAGACCGGGAAACAATGGGCCTGGTTGTTTGCAAAGGTGCCTTCCATGCATGCCTTTGTACATCCCAAATATGGCATTACACTTAAAGAGGGCGTCAAAAAGGGATAAAGAGTTGCGCCCATAGCTCAGCTGGATAGAGCGACGGACTACGAATCCGCAGGTCGGGGGTTCAAATCCTCCTGGGCGCGCCACCATGAATATGCCGTAAGTTGCATAAAATGAAAGGCGGATATGATAAAGAAACATTTAGAATGCGACAAAAGATAATCCATATACGCCTGACGGCACTTTAAACCTAAAGCGCCTTTCAGATATATGTATATCGAACAGTGTTAATAGTGTATTAAGGAGTCGCCTAAAAGTTTTTTTATCATATCCGCCTTTCACAATGAAAACCTTTATTGCAAAATTTAAACGTAGTTATCAATCTTAATAAGCCTGAAGGTATTTCCTCCCAGCAGGCTGTTACGAAAGTTAAAAGGCTGTTCGGCGCAAAAAAGGCCGGACATGCGGGCACGCTTGATCCTCTTGCTACAGGAGTGCTTGTTGTCTGCCTGAATGAGGCGACAAAGATAACAAGGTTCCTGATGGACCTCGACAAGGGATATGCCGTTAGATTGAAATTAGGCGAAAGCACCGATACCTATGATTCAACCGGCAGGACCATCGAACAAAAAGATTATCAGGGGATAAGAGAAAACGATGTCCGGGGAATTATGTCCGCCTTTCAGGGCCGGATACGGCAGACCCCGCCGATGTATTCTGCAATAAAAATGCAGGGGCGGACTTTATACAAACTTGCGCGTAAAGGCATTACTCTTGATGTGCCTGAAAGAGAAGTGACGATATCGGGTATAGATTTTATAACCTTTGACCCTCCCTTTCTTGATCTCGTAATATCATGCTCAAAAGGCACCTATATCAGATCTTTTTGCAATGATCTCGGAAACGCCCTTGGAGTCGGCGCCCATATGACGGCATTAAAACGCACAAAAGTCGGCATATTCGGGATTGAGGAAGCGGTATCAATCGAACAATTAACGGCGCGGCAAACGTTATCTCTACATTCAATAGATGCGTCGATTTCTCATCTAAAGGAGATCATTCTCGATCCCGAGTCCTATCGAAAGGCCAAAAACGGGGTCCCTATAGACAACCCCTTTGATAATATCGCTGATTTTGTAAGCAATAGTAACATTCCTCCTGCTCAGTTATTAGACGGGTTTAAAGGGGAAATGAAGCCGGATTATGTGAGACTCAAAAGTCCCGATCATGTTCTTTTCGGAATAGGAAAAATTGAAGAGAACAGGATAAAAATTGAAAGATTGTTAAACTAATTTATGAGGGTTTTAACCAAACCTATTTGTATTAAATAAAAAAATACTTGACAAGTT
>JBAZWR010000115.1:0-5365 GCA_041660325.1 Thermodesulfovibrionales bacterium
CGGAAGGTATGAGCCTTGAGCACATCACCGAGGCCGTACACGTTGCTTCGGCAATAAAGGGCGGCGCGACCCTCATCCATGGTTTGCAGGCACATAATGCCGCAGAGAAGATATCACTATAGACGATCGCCATGACTGAATTTGACGAAAAGTATCTTCAATGCCGTTCCGGACCGCTCACTGCCCGCGGGATCCATATTTTGCAGTTAAATCTTGGATATCAATGCAATATGACATGCAAACATTGTCATATTGAAGCGGGACCTCACAGGACCGAACTTATGAGTATAGACGTCATCAATAAAGCGCTAAGCATAGCTGAAGATTATGACGTCGGGACCCTCGACCTGACAGGCGGAGCGCCGGAACTGAACCCGCATATCAGGTATCTTATCAGTGAAGCAGGAAAAATCAACAGGCATATCATTGTGCGGACTAATCTGACGATATTTCTTGAAGAAGGGATGGAGGATCTCCCGGAATTCTACAGCGGGCATGATGTTGAAATAGTTGCTTCGCTTCCCCATTACACAAAAGATACTGTAGATAAGATCAGGGGAATTAGCGCCTTTGAAAAAAGCATTAAGGCCCTTAAACAATTGAATAGCCTTGGATACGGCATAGATCCCGATAAAAAACGGCTTAACCTTGTCTATAACCCGATGGGCGCATTCCTGCCCTCTTCCCAGAAAGAATTGGAAGAGCAATATAAAAAAGAACTGCAATCGGCATTCGGCATACAATTTAACCGGCTCTATACATTTGCCAATATGCCGATAGGCCGTTTCAAAGATTTTCTCATTCGTTCAAATAATCTAAACAAATATATGGACAAGATCAAGAGCGCGTTTAATCCGGATACCCTTGAGGATATTATGTGCAGACGACTCATAAGTATAGGCTGGGACGGGACTCTCTACGATTGTGATTTCAACCAGATTCTGGGTCTTACCGTCGATATCAACTGTCCGGACCATATCAGGGATTTCGACTACGGGCTGCTTGCCGAAAGAAGGATTATGACGGACAACCACTGTTTCGCATGCACTGCGGGGCAGGGTTCAACCTGAATAGGCGCAATAACTTAGCAGGCAGTCTGCCTGCGGCAATCGTTTAAAACATTTCCACTTAGCCCGTATTATTCTCAAATATTTCTGATTGAACCGGGAATAGAGGATTTTCGCTTTCTCCTCGGCGAATCCGCCTCAGGCGGACATTCCCGGTTACCGTGTGAATTTTAAAAATGACGAAAGCTCTCTCGAAAACGATTGCCCCTGTTTTTCATCTTCAAGCGAGAGTAATTCGAGAGACGACTTATTCCCCTGCAGAATAATTGAATAGACGATATTGATATAGCCTTCCTCGACAGTCACCGCTTTTTCAATCAGCCTGACGGAGTCAAAATCGTGGAGAGAATAGGTTTTGGTCTGAGACAGAAAAGATACCTTATGTGTCTTTTTTACCGTAGCTTCACGTCGGTCTATTTTTATTGTTGTCCTTTCCGCGGATACGACTAATGCGCCAATAAAGAAGAGTATTATAACTGAAAATTGGAAAGGTATTTTTCCGATATCCCAATGCGTGACAATCAGCATCAGCAATAAAGCGGCGAACAACAATACGGGAATCCAGGCGGTATTTTTACCGGAATCATCACGGTATACCCAAATATTTTCGTCAGCCTTATTTAAGTTTGACACGGAAAAATAATCTGCGGCGTTAATTTCGAAGTTGCACCCCGTATTCATTTAATATCTCTTTGACCTTATAATAAATTATCATATGTGGCGGGAGCGCAAGTCCAATATTAAATGTCTATGGATGTATCTTTATCCATAGCTTATATCTATTGCAGGCGATAATCAAAAGTGCCCCGGCAAGGATAATATTGACTATACATCCATTTGGATGTATACTAAACCACCGAATATTCTATGTCGTTCTGAAAGGCAACGAAATGTTTTTGCTCCATGCCTATCTAAAAAAGACTCCAAGGACACCCATGAATGAAATGGTGACGGCAAAACAGAGAATGAAACAATTGAGGGGGGCAGAAAAATGAAAAGTGATCTTGATAAACATATTGAGCGGCAACTGAAAGACAAGGGATTTAGAATCTACTTCGATAAGGCTGAAACTAAGAGAATACTTGCTCAGGAAATAGCCCTTTTGAGAAAGGCTCAGCATATCTCGCAAGCACAGCTCGCGAAGGAGATCAAGACATCACAGCAGGTAATTTCAAGGCTGGAAAGTCCCCGGGATAAGCGTATGCCATCACTTGAGTTGCTCGATCGGGTAGCAAGGGCTCTTAACAGAAAGCTAATCATTTCTTTGCAGTCATAATCTTTATGGCGGCAAGTATGTTGAGACAATGGCACCATCTATAAATAGCATTAGTCAAAAGCATATTTGAAAAGTGGGCGACTTGATAACTTCCTGAAATATGGATTAGAGAATCTCCCCTTTTAATGCAGTATTTCTAATAATAATGATCATTGTCGGAGGGTAGTTTGTCTTTATAGATAGCAAAAGTAAAGACCCGACTCCGCTCAACCCTCCGTAGAGGCACTCGAACTCCTCAAAATGTATAATAGAGAAGATACGGTGAATCTCTTTGACATCGCTGAAATAATTTACGAGATGCTTCATTTCCTTATCCTATTGACTCAAATGCAACCAAGACTGAACCTATAGACAGAAGGAGCAATCCAATCAAAAAAATGCCGTCTGCAATCTTTTCACATGATTGCGCCCATTTATCGGATCGCATGGATATATAAGAGAAAAAGCTGGAAATAAAAAATAAAACTATTGCTATTGCAACTATCTCGTCGATAAGAGTTTCATTCCCCAGCTTCATAATCTTTATAAAAGTGAGAATTACAAAACATAGTCCCAATAAATTTGAAGATGTCGGCAAAATATGCCGCGAAATATTTTTCTTATCATTTCTGGCATCAGACATTCATAATCCTCCTGTTTTTTCTGTCATTGATAGATAACATACAAACAAATTGTGAAGAAGCAATGAATAAAATATGAAAAAACAATAGGGGAAATTCTTAAGGAATTTGTATCAATTTTCAGATGTCATAACGCTGCCACATCCCAACTCAGAATAATGCTATTTAATAACCTAACAATTATCGGGGTAAGATCTACATTTGCAAGAAAGAAGCTGAAGAATTCTATACGTCACGGTTCACAACAAAGATCTCTGTCTATCCGGAATTGTGAAATGAAATGTCGAGCCCTTTACGGCCTCTGACTTCAGAAGTCATTCCAGAAGTAAAAACGCCAATGAACTCTAATGTATCAGCTTCCCATCGCTATCTATCCCGTAATTATCTGAATCTCCTCTATTTCGCAAGCAATACTCGACGGTTAAGAAATGTGTCCGCTAAACAGTTTTTGAATCACCTTCTTGTTTTTCTGATACTTCTTTTTTAGAACTGTCTTCCTTGGGCTTTACATCAATAGTGTCCGGTTCATTCATGGCTTTTTTAAAATCTCTTATTGTCTGTCCTAACCCCTTGCCGAGTTCAGGAAGCTTGCGAGCACCAAACAGAACCACAACTATCACTGCTACAATAATAAGATCCTGCGTCCCGATCATTTTTAACTTTCACCCCCTTTAAATGTGTACGTTTATTTTTTATTATACTATTTCCATAGTTTATAGTCATAGCAGAGAAGACAGATAAATGTGAGAGGAAACAACCACGGAAGTTCATCGCTTTTTCAAATACTGCTGACGCCTGGACATGGTAAAATATTTGATTAATCCTTGAGGAGGACTTAATGCCACAACGCAAGAAGGTTCTTGGCAATATTTTTCTAACAACTGCAATTCTGGGTATGCTCTTTCTCATTATAGAGATAATCCTTCAGTCTTTTGGTAAAAGTACTTGCGAAACACAGGGGTGCAAACTGGTCGGCCAATACACCAGATTTGACGATATCTCAATTATTCTTATTGGTCTTGTTACATTCACAGCATTGGCCCTGCTTTCATTTATGTCACTTTATCGAAATGGGACACAATTCGAAGGATATATCAATCTAATTCTTGTTGTTTCACTCTCCGCGGAGGGGTTTTTTGCAGGCTACCAGGCATTCAGGCTTCATAATATATGTGCTTTTTGCCTGACTACGTTCGGCCTCTTTGTACTTCTGGGCATACTGAGGTTGCTGTATGGAGAAAAAGATGTAATTGCCGGCTTTCTGTCATTTGCCGGTGTATTTGCTCTCTTTTACCTTATTTTGCCTGCAGGCGCTGTAGTTCATCTGCCGGAAGAAAAACTCTTATTATTTTACGGCAGAGACTGCAAATACTGTGCAGAAGTAATGAAAGAAATTGAAGAAAATAAAATGAAAGTTCTTGCTCTTCCTGTTGGTGAGTATTCAGGGTTTCTGAAGAATATGGGGATAGAGCACGTGCCCACCCTATATGTAAATAGAAAGAATCAGAAAATGTTCCTCATTGGAAAAGAAACAATTGAGCAGTACTTATTTTGTAAACAGAAGTCGAAACTGAAAAAGGAAACTAAACCAAAGGCAATCATGAATACAAAACAGAAGCCTGAATCCCGGACAGATATCGGCACAAATGAATCGAATAGACTGAGCATCTCGAATGATGCTCCAATTGACCTTTCTATCCAGCCTGACGATAAAGGGATATGCAAAGAGAGCGAAAAATGTAAGTGACAAACATGAATAATTTTAAAAAAGAACTTCCATGAACAATGAGCTTGACATAAATACAATCTCAGGGCTTTCTGAAGCAGAAGCAGCTCAAAGGCTGAAAACAGAAGGTTATATGTTTTACAAAGAACGTGAAGGGATACAACAGCTATCTTAAGGAGGACAACTTTGACTTTAAGAGTGAAAATGAATGGCGCTTTGTTCCCAGAAAAAACGAGATCGGAAATAATTTGATCTCACAAAAGAGGAGTACTTACCTAAAAAATCCTAAAAAGCACAACAACAAACTCTTGCCTTACCCATTAAGATTCAACAAATCTGATATTGAATATATTTTTGTATCAAAGCAAGAAGAGGCTAATAAAATTTCACAGGCGTTCTCGATTAATATCAATAAAGTCTTAGTAAGTAGATGGAAGACAAAGTGACCATTTAAATGAAATTGCATGAAAAATGATTTTACAGCTCATAACGGTATCAGTCTCAAGAAGAATATCTCACATAACAAAACGCTTCAGCGGATGCTTCGCACCGCTGAGCTTTTCGTTATTTCTTTTCATAATCATTAATTTTTTTCATCATCCAGTACCAATGTTTGTAGGTAAAGTCCATAAACAACGGATGTTGGTTATGGGTGCTAAACTATTCCTTCGTTGGA
>JBAZWR010000115.1:5375-9146 GCA_041660325.1 Thermodesulfovibrionales bacterium
GAAGGGTGATGCATATGTGCGAATAAGGTCTAAAAAAATACATACCCTGAAAATATCGTTTTCGGGGTAATTCAAATTATCCACTACACTATCTTGAAGCACGTTGAAATTTTGACTCAATAATCAGGCTATCAACTGGCTTATAAAGAAAAAAACGGAGAACGCAACAAGCAGAATCCCGAAAAGCAGCATTATAGTCTTTGATTTCGTTTTGATATCCAATTTTGCTCCAATGTATGCCATAGGAGCAACGCCAATACCGAGAGCGGCAGTTGTTGCCGGATCAATATGTCCGAGATAATAATGAATCATGCTTCCCGGAACGGACAATACAGCCACTGTGAGAAGTGACGTAGCGATAGCCTCCTTTATTTTCATGCGGAATAACACAACATATGCGGGAACAAAAAATATGCCGCCCCCGTTAGCGAGAATCCCCGATAAAAGCCCTATGACAAAGGCGACACTAATTATAGAGTAAGTAGCAGGAAGAGAACAGGTCTTCTTGCTGCAAAATATTTTTTCTATAATATTGTTATAAAAAAAATCGATCCCCATAAAAAAAAGTATCCCTGCAGTGAAAAGCATTAAAAACTTACCCGAGAGATACGCTGTAAGATAAGACCCTGCAACCATCCCCGGTACTCCTCCGATTAGGCTGTACAAGGCAATCCTGAAATTTACAAGTTGTTCTCTTTTATAGGCAATTGATGCGATGGTAGCCGTTAAAAATGTCAATGGCAGGGGCGTCCCGAGAGCAATGTAAGGCGGAAGATCAAGAAATGTCCTCAATAGCGGAGTATCAATGCTGCTGCCTCCGATACCAAAGAAGGCTGATATAAATCCAGTGAAACATCCAATAATAACTGCTTTAAAATCCATTTTATTTCCGTTGAATTCTTTTATGCAATTCGTCGTTATCCATTTTTACTAAGGAGTTCATAAGTAAGGACACATTTAAACACCCTCCCCTTTATCCCCTCCCCTCAAGGGAGGGGCGATTCTTAAGTCCCCTCTCCCTTTTCTCCCCGGCGAATCCGCCTGAGTGCGGAGAGGGGAGAGGGCAAGGGTGAGGATGTGTGGGTCTACTCATGAACTCCTTAGTAAATCATACCATTTGAAAAAATCTATCACAATACGGCTACAGCAATCTATAAATGCGGGCATGCTCATGAACTCTTTACTCACCAGTTGCAAAAACTTATTACAAACGGCAGGGCTGATACGATGAAAAGGTCTTGTAGCGACACCTTAATGTACTTTGATACTGCGCTCCGACCTTTTTCTGAAAGACATAGCAGGTTGGATCTGCATTTATGTGTTCGGAATATAGTCCTTTGTCGCATTAGAAGACTTTTCATCGTGTCTGCCCTGCTGTTTGTGCAACGTTTAGGTTTAGTATATTAAAATGTCTGCGATGAGCATTTTCAGTAAAATGCTGGTACAATGTTAAATATGATTAAAATAGATATCCCCGGATTAGATACCCTTGAATTTGAGCACTTTGTGACCGATTTTTCCGGCACCCTTTCGGAGGATGGAAAAGTAATCCCCGGCGTACGCGAAGGACTTAATGAGCTTGCTTCCAAACTGCAGATACATGTCCTGACTTCCGATACCTTCGGACGCGCAAGGAAAGAACTTGAGGGCGTTAATTGCACTCTCCATGTGCTGCAAGGCAAGGGGCACACGCTTCAGAAGGAAGTGTATGTAAAGAAACTGGGCGCCGAAAAAGTTGCAGCGCTTGGAAACGGAAACAACGACGTGCTGATGATAAAGGCTGCAAGACTCGGTATAGCCGTAAGCCTCAAGGAAGGGTGTTCGCTCGAGACCCTTAAGGCTGCGCATATCCTTGTTATGTCGCCTATCGATGCAATCAATCTCTTCCTCCACCCGAAACGCCTTATTGCCACTTTGAGAATATAAAGATACCTCAATAATTTGTAAACACATAAGTTGCAACATTTTCTACAAGGAATGTCTTATCCTCGGCGAGAAATCGTTGTTGCGGAGCTCTTTAATCAGATCTTCCATATTATAGATATTGTTCTTAAATACGGTCACTATTCTGCCGACCTCTTCAAGAGTATGGGCGTCGCTGCCCCCGGTTATTTTTATACCGTTTCCATGTTCTCTAAGCCATCTCTTACATAATTCATTCTCATGAGGACGGTTTCTGCCATTGAGCCCTTCGATGATCTTCGATTTTTTAAGGATATCCATATCTGCGGGTCTTTCTTTCCGGAATGGATGAGCGGGTATAAAGATCGCTCCTTCTCTTTTTGACCACTTCATCAGGTCCTCTGCATCCATTCCTGAAGTGATATGCTCAACCGGTCCGAAAATCAGAAAATCACCTTTTCTTGTGGTATATTCCATGCCGACAATAATACATAAACTTTGATGTTCGGCGATATTTTTTAAAACGGATTTGGAAGCGGTTGTATCATGGTCGGTTATACATATGCCGTCAAGTCCCGTTTCACGGGCCTTTTTCACTAATTGCGCAATACGTATTATGCTGCACGGCGAAAAACGGGTATGAATGTGCATGTCAATCAGCATTATTTTATGATATGAATAATTTTTTATTAAAGTCAAATAGGGAGAATCGATAGAAAGAGCCTGATCCATAGACAGGATGAATTAGTACAACCATTCCTTGATGTGTTATAAATATACATGAGGTGCATTTTAGTAATTTTAGACGGCATTGGCGACAGAGGACAAGAGTGTTTCGGAGGTGCAACGCCTCTGCATGCCGCATACACGCCGAATTTAGATTATCTCGCTTCTTTAGGCATGAACGGGTTATATCACACTACGATGCAGGGTATCCCAATGTCAAGCGAGACGGCCCACTTTATCATCTTTGGGTATGAACTTAAAGAATTTCCAGGGAGAGGCTATATTGAGGCAAAAGGGAAAGGTATCCCCGTACTTAAGAATGACGTTGCAGTCTTATGCCATATATGCTCTGTTGAACATAAGAATGATAATCTCATTCTTTCATGGGGCCGGCCTGATATTTCACATGAAGAGGCGAGTGAGCTTAAAAAAGCAATAGATTCTTTTGAGACGGATAAAATCAGGATTCGTCTGGTACCTTCCAATGGTATCGACGGGTTCCTTGTTTTGAGCGGTGAGGTTGCAGATGCAATAACCGACTCGGACCCTATTTATGAAGGTAAAGCCGTAATGGAAATTACGCCGGCAAAACGGACCGTAATCTCTCAAAATGCAAAGAAGACGGCAGATAATCTGAATAAATACCTGAGATGGAGTTATCAGACACTCTCCGGTCATCAGATAAACAGGGACCGTATGTCGCACGGCCTTCCGCCTGTCAATGCTCTTGTTACTCAAAGGGCGGGTAAATATAGACAATTGACGCCTTTCCATGAGAAATGGGGATTGAGAGGCCTGTCAATCTCTTCGGGTGCTATTTACCGCGGTCTCTGCGAAGAATTGGGGATGGATGTGATAAGAGTCAAAGACACGGGAAATATTGAGGAAGATTTTAAATACCGTCTCCGTCTCGCAAAAGATGCCCATGATTATGACTTTATCCATGTCCATACAAAAATGCCGGATGAGGCAGGACACACAAAAAATCCCCGGTATAAAAAAGACGTGATTGAAGCTATCGACCGTGCCATGTCCGTTTCCGTCAATGAGATAATTCCCGATAAGGAAGTTTTACTTGTTGTTACCGCGGACCATTCGACGGCGAGCTCCGGCAGCATGATACATACCGGCGAAACCGTACCG
>JBAZWR010000116.1:0-9142 GCA_041660325.1 Thermodesulfovibrionales bacterium
GGAGAATGACCATAATTTTATAGGGCAAAAGCCACTCATGATATGCCAGGAACCCTGTGAGAAAAGGTAAAAAAGAAATCGCGAGGATAAGAAAATCCGAGGAGAAGGAAACAAATTTTACCTCCGGGGCAAAAAGCCTCCTCATCAGAAAGGCAACGCAGGAAAAAATGACGAGGAGGGTTATGATATCCGCCAATCCTTCAGGCAAGGTCCACCACGTTATGCCCCAGGATTCATATACAAGAACATTATGAGAAAGGAGAAATATGGGGGTGAAGACAAGGCCGATATGAAAAGTAAATGTTAGGATCGTAAAAGGCCACCTGATTCTCCAGTTCCTGCTCCCGAATGGAATTATCCAGTGGAGAATAGACCTTAGGGCAGCTTCTCCTTTGATGGACGGCAGCACCACTTTTTCGTTTTTCGCCATCATGTAGAGTCGCCTTATTTTATAAATGCTCATTCCGATAAATACCAGAAAAGTTATCCAGACGAACGGTCCTCTAACAAGATTATAAATAGACGGGTCTCTGATAAAATCAAGCATACATTACTCCATTCTTTATATTTCGTTTACCGGGACCACGCGGCGGTAATACTTCCCGTTGTCCACGCATCGTACAAGGAGTTTGCTCCCGTCAGGACTGAACACGGGGCTCCAAAGGGATTCATACCCTTTCTTTCCTGTCTTTCCATTAACGGCCAGGAAATATTTCCCATTTTTTTCAATCTTTGCTGCAACCTTATCGCCCGCAGGGCTGAAAACGGGATCCCATGCATTATCATACCTCTCAGGCCATGGTGAACCATCCACAGCAATCGTCCATCTTTTTTGATCTTTTACAGCGGCTGCAACCCTCTTTCCGTCGGGACTAAAAACGGGAGTTAATACCAGTTGGTTGAATACCGTACTCCAGGGTGAGCCATCAACAGCAACCGTCCATTTCCCGTATCTAACAGCAACCACTGCCGCCAATCTCCTGCCATCATGAGAAAAAACCGGCCGCCAGACCTGAGAGAAATTCCCCCACAGGGGTTTGCCGTCCGTCGCCAATGTCCAGCCTTTGGGTGTCTGCACGGGAGCAAAAAAGTCATTGCTTCCGGGTTTACAGATCGGCTCCCAGACTGCTGGAAACGTCTGCTCCCAAGGTTTTCCGTCAATGGCAATCGTATAGAGAGACATGGCCGTCCTTACAACCGCTGCCAGATGGTTGCCGTCGGAACTGAACACCCCTCCCCATACATTAATAAATTTTGCGTCCCAGGGATTTCCATCCACTGCAACGGTCCAGTTCTTTTTCATAAACCCTACATTGTCCAATTCGGCACGTCTATTTATCAACACATGGGACGCGGTCTTTGTACCGTCAGGACTTAGTATGCAATCCCTCGCATCAAAAAACATATTCTCCCATATTTTTCCGTTGAGACAAACGCCGCTCATATGCTCTTTATTGATATTGACTGCCATATTTTTTCCGTCCGGGCTTAAGGTGAGGTTCCATACAAAATCAAATCTGTCCTCCCACATCTCATGGCCGACAGCGACTATCCATTCGTAGTCTCTTAATGCAAGCGAGATCAACTGGTTATCGGGATTGAACTTAAGCGAGTATATCCTCTCAAACGTTTCCTCCCATGTCTCCCCATTCACACAGGTGGTAAATCTTTTTTCGTCATTTCTTACACTAGTGGCTATTTTCTCGCCGTCATCACTGGGGACAAGTTCACGGACTGAAGTGAATTTCTTTTTCCATTCGCTTATATCGGCAACAAGCTTTTCTTTAGTATCCCAATCCCAATTCAATGACTTACTCATATTAAGGTTTCCCTTTCTTACCATATTACTGTTTGGTTAAATATCGACCTATTATAAAGATATAAACTGAAATGTCAATAAGAAAATATTCCTCCTAAAAACCCCGGTTAATAGAATTTATGTTGAAGACCTTTGTCGGCTTGAAAATTATCATAGATTCTCCAGAAAAGTCAATATGTTTTTACTGACATAATTTACGGAATTGATAAAATAAATCGTTATTAAAATCTCTCATGGCCCTCGGTCTCACAAAGGAATATGACAATTACGCTTTGAGACTTTCGGTATTGCTTTATAAATAAATGAAATTTTACGGTGTAATGTTGATAATCTGAGTTATTTCTGTAATAATATTTCAGAAAGGAGATAAGTTATATGGCAATAATTACTTTAGATTGCTTGGGACTGAAATGCCCTCAGCCGATATTGAAGATAGCCGCAACAGCGCCTGAATTAAAAGCGGGCGATGTCCTTGAAGTCTCTGCAGACTGTCCAACCTTCGAAAAAGATGTTCGTCATTGGTGTGAAAGAATGAAGAAGGTTCTCCTTTGGATAAAAAAAGAAGGCGATATGAAAAAGCAGTGTCAGATACAGTTTTGATTATGGTTATTATTCCTCAAAAACCCGAAGTTGATTAAGGCGGATTATTTTGTCACAAGTTAAAGTGCTCATAGTAGATGATGAGGCGGAATTTGCAACGGCACTATCGGAAAGATTACGGTTGCGAAACTATGATTCACAGGCTGTATTTAATACAAAAGATGCCCTATCAATTATTAGAAACAACTCGTATGAAGTTGTATTGCTTGATTTCGAAATGCCCGGGATGGATGGAATTGAGGTTCTTAAAATAATGAAGCAGACCGATCCAACACTCGAGGTAATTATGTTAACAGGCGGGGGAAAGATTAAGAACGTGGAAGAAGTAATGCAAACTGGAGCCTTTGACTATCTTATGAAGCCTGTAGATTTAGGAGAACTTATTATAAAAATTAATAACGCCAAAAAAAGAAGATCTCTTATAAAATAATTTGAACACCGATTTTCAAAGAATCCCAAACATAATTAATTAATTCTCCTATATGGAATGTTTACAACCAAACATTTTAGTTGCATAAATTTATCACTATAGTCTCTACAACCCATTGCATACACTAACTTTGCAAGCTTTTTGCAAATTACATAGGAATTTAACGTCAGCGTACTCCGTTGAAATTTTTATCCCGAAAGCTTTCGGGACTTCTCGCAATGTCATCCCGTCTTTTCGTTATTGTTTATCATTGCGAAGACTGAAGCTACAAATCAATCTCTTTATGATTTCACCATGAATTACGATCAATTATGTTTATCACTGGATTTATATAACTGTAACTACTTAAAGTATTATTATGAGACTTAAAGTTGTTTAATAATCATCGGGAGGTTATATGAGAAAATCTAATCACTATAAGATACACCCGATTGTGATGGGGACTAAGGCTTTTGATAAAGGTATGATGACCTATCAGCACGATTATGGGAAACCCTATACCATCCCCATTTATTGCTGGTATCTGGAAGGCGGGGACAAGAAGATTCTGGTAGATACGGGAGAATATGCTCCATTGCAGTCAAAAGAAAGGGAAACCGCTATCGGAGGCAAGATTTATAAATTTGAAGAAGGTCTGACGCGCTGGGGCTTAAAGCCGGAAGATATCGATATCGTTCTGCATACTCATCTGCACAATGACCACTGCGAAAACGATGACAAATGTAAAAATGCCGTGTTTTATGTGCATGAAAAAGAATTAGAAAGGATACACAACTCTCACCCGCTGGATTTCCGGTATATGGAAGATTATATTATGGATGTTGAGAAAAACGGCCGGATAATAAAACTTACCGGAGATACTGAAATCCTTCCCGGCATTAAAATGGTACATACTCCTGCACACACGGAAGGCGGCATGACGATCCTTATAGATACCGCTCAGGGGAAAGCCGCTATAACAGGCTTCTGCCTCATAATGGAAAATTTCGACCCTCCCATGAGGGTAAAGGCGATGGAGATGGAGGTCATTCCTCCCGGCACTCATGTGAATGTGTACGAAGCATACGACATAGTGCTCAAGGTGAGAGATATGGCGGATATACTGCTGCCGCTCCATGAGCCTAAATTCGCATCAATGGACACAATTCCTTAACCGGCGCCCATGTTTGAAAAACCGATTCGAGCAGGGCTGGATACCGTCGAAAATAAATGGCCGAAAAACCTTAAAGGTACAAGGGCCGGTCTTCTTGTCCACCCGGCCTCTGTTGACTGTAAATTTGAACACGCAGTTGATCTGTTCAGGAAATCAAAGAAATTTCAGTTAAAAGCCTTGTTCGGGCCTCAGCACGGCATTCGCGGCGAAACCCAGGACAACATGATCGAATGGGAAGGCTTTGTTGACCGCAAGACAGGTCTTCCCGTTTACAGCCTTTACGGACATGCACGCAAACCGGGACCGGCAATGTTAAAAGATATCGACGCAATGGTAATAGACATGCAGGACATCGGTTCCCGTTTCTATACATTTATCTGGACGATGGATCTATGCATGGAGGCATGTCGGGAGATGAATAAGTCGGTAGTCATCCTTGACAGACCGAACCCTATAGGAGGTCACATCACGGAAGGGCCTGTTTTAGATTTTGCTTTTACTTCATTTGTCGGACAACGCCCGTTGCCCATCCGGCATGGAATGACTTTGGGCGAAATAGGGACTTATTTTAAGAATGAATTTTATCCATCTCTGGATTTACATATCATTCCCGTGCAGGGGTGGAACAGAAAGATATGGTTTGATGATACGTATTTACCGTGGGTTCTGCCGTCGCCAAATATGCCGACACTTAATACGGCTACAGTCTACCCGGGCATGTGTCTTCTTGAAGGGACTAACCTCAGCGAAGGCAGAGGCGCCACAAGGCCCTTCGAGATATTCGGCGCTCCTTTTATAGACCCTGAAGTGTCGTCAAACCGTCTGAAAGAATTCAAACTCCCCGGCGTTATTTTCAGACCGATGTTTTTCCAGCCGACATTTCAGAAACACGCAGGCAAGCTCTGCGGAGGAGCACAGATTCATATCGTCAACAGAGAGAAATTCAAGCCGTTCAAAACAGGCGTTGCAGTTCTGAAAGCAATGCATGACATTTATCCTGAAGATTTCAGATGGAAACAACCTCCATACGAGTATGAAACAGAGAAGATGCCGATAGATATTCTTGCAGGAACGGACAGGCTAAGATTAGATATTGAAAGAGGCGAAAAACTTGACCGGATGGAAGAATGGTGGCAGGAGGAATGCGGAAAGTTCAACAGGGAATTCAGGAAAAAATATTTAATGTATGCATAATACGATCAATGCCTTCATCCTTGCAGCCGGTCTTGGTGAACGGCTGAGGCCGATCACAGATCATATCCCCAAACCACTGCTCCCAATTCTCGGGAAACCTGTTATACAATCAGTCATAGAAAAAATCTCCACCCTGCCGGTGTCTAACATAGGAATTAATACTCACTACAAAAAAGAATTCATCGAAGACCGGTTAAGTCGATCTTCTTTTTATGATGCCGTTACCCTCTTTCCTGAAGATCCCATCCTCGGAACAGGCGGAGCCTTAAAAAATGCCGAAAGCCTTTTGAGAGACAATATTTTTATTGTACATAATGCCGACATTTTCTCGGATATTGATTTAGAAAAACTTGTCGATTTCCATCTCTCATCCGGGAACCTTGCCACTCTTGCCGTACATAATTATCCTGAATTCAATAACCTTGTTATAGACGCCAACGGGAATCTATCTGAAATCGGAACAATGTGTTCCCTGTTTTGTCCGCCCTCTTCAGAACTCCTTGCCTTTACAGGCATAGCCGTCTACCAGCCGGAATTTCTTCAGTTTCTGCCGGAAGGAAACTCAAGCGTTATTCATGCATGGGTCAAAGCCGCCTCTTCAGGCCAAAAGATCGGCACAATGAATGTTACCGGCTGTTCATGGAGCGACATCGGCACACCGCTTTCATATGCGAGGACCGTGTTCAGTGAGTTGAGAAAGAACGGAGAGACGGTTTATATTCATCCTTCCGTCGATTGGTGCAAGGGAATAGAGTTGGATGGTTACATTGCAATTGAAAAGAATAGCAATCCACCCTCACCCTCCTTTAACAAAAAGGGGGACGATGCCCGGGATATTTCTCTAAGAAATTGTATTATTCTTCCGGATACCAATTTTTCTTCCCCCCATTCTTTCGAAAACTGTATTCTCGGTCCCGGGTTTAAAATAGACCTGAAAGAGTCCGAAATGCTTGGGGAAGATACCGGGGGTAACGCCATTCTGATCGGAACCGGCGGTTCTGACAGACAATATTCCCGTGTCAGAAAAAACAAGGGTTCAGTTGTCCTTATGCAGTGCAGGGAAGATGACCCTGATTTTCGGAGACAACTGGAATACACACGGTTCTTCAGAAAGCATTCTATTCCCGTGCCTGACTTAATCAACGTCGATTCAGAAAAGATGAGCGCATCATTTGAAGACCTCGGCGACCTCTCCCTCTACAGTTGGCTGAAATGTCCGCGCAATCAGGATGACATTGAAGAAATGTACAAAAAGATTATTGATATACTTGTCCTGATACACACAACTGCTACCCGGCATGTTTCGGAATGTCCTTTGCTGCAGCAAAGAGTTTTTGATTATGACCACCTCAGATGGGAGACAAAGTATTTCATCGAGAGGTTTGTCAGGGGAGTCAAAAATATTCATGTTAAGAATCTGCCGGCTCTTGAAGACGAATTTCACGGACTTGCATCACAGGTTGACGCATTCCCGAAAACAATCGTTCACCGCGACTTTCAGTCGCAGAATATAATGATTACAAAAGAAGGCGCCCCGCGCATTATTGATTATCAGGGAGCAAGGATCGGCCCGCCGGCATATGATGTTGCTTCGATATTATGGGACCCGTATTACAGGCTTAAAGATGAGGTTAGAGAAAAACTGTTTGATTATTATATGAATAGACTATCGAAGGTTGAACCCATAGACACCATCCTCCCATGCCGCCTGCAGCGCCACATGCAGGCCCTCGGCGCTTATGGATATTTGTCAATGGTAAAAGGCAAAAAATATTTTCTGAAACATATACCGGAAGCCCTGAGGCTGCTGAAAGAAGAATCCGCTCTCACAAAGGACGAATATCCGGAATTGTACCGTCTTGTTTTAGCTTTTTAATACCCGTGTCAGGTAAAGTATTTTGCCGGGGGTGATATAATAACCTTGATACAAGTCAGTCCTTTACCAAAATTGCCGGATCAAGCAGGAGGGATTATGAAAAAATTATTGTGTATTTTTACAATCGGGCTAATATTGTTCGTCACAGGGATATCATCTGTTCGGTCTCAAACACAGGTGGTTGAAGGATATACGCTGGTAAGGAGCGGCACCGGAACATTAGTTTGTCTGGGCAGGTGGGTACCTTCCCGGGATATTGCTCTTCCGGGTGTTTGCGAAGGACAACTGGTGGACATCAATCACTTCAATGCTATTTCCTCCAGGCTGACTTCCGACAAACTCGATCAGATGCTTCTTGCTCTGTCCTCACTCGATCAGAAATTGGCTATCAATAACGAACAGATAAAACAGCTTATCGACGTCAATGTCAAAACCCAAACCTCAATCGACGAACAAGTCAGACAGGTCAGTGACCTCCTGCATGAGACGATCACAAAACAGTTCGACGGGCTGCCCGAGAAAATACTGGAAGACGAATCGTTCAAGAAAGAGATTGAGAAACTAAAAGAGGACATTCTGAAAGAAGTCGAAAACATTATTAAACAGAACAAACGCACCAAATAAAATATTCCCGCCCGTGATAGTTTTCTATTTTAGCATCATTCGGGTTCGGATATCTTGTGGTTATGAGGGTGGAATACGGTGATTAACAGCTTACTGCTTTTGGACTTATGACATGCTCAAACCGGCCATACAGGCTGCCCAAATAGTTGCTCAAAAGAATGGTCCCAGTGTCGTTGCCAGACTTCAATGACTATATCAGATGGTCTGGTTAAACTGTCCCTGTCTTGCATCAGAGATGCATAATCCTTCTATTCATTTCAAAAGTCTTTCCATTCCTGATATTTTTTAAAGTCGTCCGGTTTAAATTGAGCTTCTAACCAATCATTACTATATGCAATAATCGATACATTTAAGAGATCCGGTTTGCTTTGAAGTTCGGAAATATAAACATTGTTACGATCAATAAAAATAGGGGTAGGATACCTATTTAAAAGAAAACAAGCAACATCATCAAGCAACTTAATGCTCAAGTTTCTTTCCCCCCCCTTATCATCAGTATAAGTACAGTGAATTACATTCTTATCATTTGGAAGGGATTGTTTCAGCGACTTTAATATATTTTTTATATATGAAACCTTCATTTGATTGACCCTTGAAAATGCTTCTTGTGAACGATTGCCAAACGCTACACTTACTCCCTGTCTAATAACTATAATGCCTGCAATGAAGCCAATTGTTTTAAAAAATCCCCATGTTTCACCCCGATAATAGAGCATGGAAAATGAGTAAATGACACCTGCAATAATACAACTTATCCCGTAAATATTGGCTGTTTTGTAATTTAGACGGATAATGATAGAAAGGCTTCCTAAAATAATAATGCCGGTAAAACAGTAAAGAAGATATAGCTCGGTACCATTTATATTATTATGAATTTTTAACCCCGAATATAAAAGACTTGAAAATAGTATAGTAACAGCATAAATCCGAATCGATCGTAAATAAGAAATGATTTTGGTCGCTTCGGTTAAATCCGTTTCACTATATTTCATCTTTTTAAGTTCTATCGTTTTTAGAATTGAGGAGATCCTGCCAAAACTTATATTTTGGCGTTGTAGATTCTCATCTAAAACATACACTATTTTAGCAATTTTTAAAATTGAGGAGTACAGTAAGGAGTCGCTAAAAGGAAAGTCTTTGTTCGATTATTGATAATACCCGTAAAATTATCGGATTAATTAACTAATCACATATCTGAGAGGTTGCAATTTGGAAGGATCTTGACGCGGCAGTTTCCGATAGCATCAACAGATTTATAATTTTTGTAATTTGGATTATTCGCACAGTAGAATGTCTGACAGTTCATATCTGAAAATATATCTATGCTATCTTCCGGCTTTATAGCGAATAGATGTTCATGTGTCCAAATGAAACACTCCCCACCATTTTTCTTATACCACAAGTCAAGCATCGCCGCATTCCTGACCATTATACCTTCTTCACTGC
>JBAZWR010000117.1:0-8929 GCA_041660325.1 Thermodesulfovibrionales bacterium
ATCGGCAAACCCGACGGTAAATTGCTTGATATAAACCTTGCGGGCGTCGAGTTGTTCGGCTATGACTCTAAGGTCGAAATGCTGGACATTAGCATTGAAAGGGACCTCTTTGTGAATTTCCAGGAGAGGCAATTCTGTATGCGGGCGCTCGAAGAACAGGGCTTTATAAAGGACTATGAAGTGGTGATGAAGAAAAAGAACGGCGCGCATGTGACCGTGCTTATGACGGCCATAATCGACCGCGATGAGACGGGAAAGCTCACAACCTATCGGGGGATAATGAAGGACGTTACGGAATGGAAGCGCCTCGAGCAGCAGCTTTTTCAGGCGCAGAAGATGGAGGCTGTCGGTCAGCTTGCAGGCGGCATTGCCCATGATTTCAATAATATTCTTACCGCAATAATCGGATATGGGAACCTTTTGAAAGCTCAGATGCCGGATGGTCCTCTTATGACTTATTTGAACCATATACTGGATTCGGCAGATAGAGCCGCAAAACTCATCCAGGATCTTTTAGCCTTCAGCAGAAGACAGATGATCAGTCCGAGGCTGATAAATCTGAATGAAATCGTAAAGGGGATTGAAAACATACTGTCAAGACTTATCGGTGACGATATAGAACTTTCCGTTCAATTTACGGATCGTAAACTGGCTGTTATTGCGGACGGCACGCAGATTGAGCAGGTCCTTATGAACCTTGCTACAAACGCGCGGGATGCTATGCCGGACGGGGGCAGTCTATACATAAGCACGGAACTCGCATATATAGATGACAGATTCATAAAAACCTATGGCTATGGGCGTGCAGGAGAATATGCCTTGATTACGTTTTCAGACACGGGGTCCGGCATGGATGAGAAGACAAAAGAAAAGATATTCGAGCCCTTTTTTACCACTAAAGAAGTCGGTAAAGGCACGGGCCTTGGTCTTGCAATGGTCTACGGAATAGTGAAGCAGCATAACGGATATGTTAATGTATACAGCGAAGCCGGAAACGGAACTACATTCAGGATATATCTCCCCTTGATGAGAAAAGAAACCGGGGAGAAAAAAGAATCGGAGCCGTTAACCTTAACAGGCGGAAAAGAAACGATTCTTCTGGCAGAAGATGATTTCTCGGTAAGGAAGTTTATCAGAGTGTTGCTTGAAGGAGTCGGCTATACCGTTATCGAAGCCGGAGACGGCGATGAAGCGCTGAAGGCATTTGTCGAACATAAAGACTCGATTAAGATGCTCATCCTCGATATAATGATGCCGAAAAAGAACGGGAAAGAGGTCTTCGAAAACATACGTGAATTGAAACCGCAGGTTAAAGCGCTCTATATAAGCGGATACACCTCTGATATAGTTCACCAGAAAAAAATAGTGGAGGACGGTTTTGACGTAATCTCAAAACCCGTCTCGTCGGTTAAGCTTTTGACAAAGGTAAGGGAAATTTTAGAAAAATAGCGATATGGATCAGAGTTTGGATAAGAAAGATTCGATACTTATTGTAGATGACGACGCCGTCATACTGAAATTCATGAAGATAGTGCTGGAAATGGAAGGGTATGAGTGCGAAACAGCCATAAGTTCTCAGGCAGCCCTTGAACGTGTTCAGAGCGCCCATTTTGATATTATGATAACCGACATAGTCATGCCCGGGATGGACGGTCTGGAATTGACCGGTAAAGCGAAGGACGCCAGACCCAATATGGCCGTCATTATCACAACCGGTTTTGTGGATAATTTTTCCTTTGACAAGGCGATAGAAGCCGGAGCGTTGGATTTTATCAAAAAACCCTTTACGGAAAAAGAGCTTATCGCAAGGATCAAGCATGTTAAGATGCAGCAGGAAATACGCAATTTAACGCTCCGGGATGAACTGACGGGCATCTATAACAGACGGGGGTTTTTTGCCCTTGTGGAGTATCAGTTTAATATGTCAAAGAGGAGCAAAACCGGCTTGTTTATGCTCTATGCCGACCTGGATAATTTAAAAATAATTAACGACACTCTGGGGCATCAGGAAGGCGACAGGGCACTTATCGAGACAGCCGATATCCTCAGAAATAATTTTCGCCAGTCCGACATCATTGCCCGTATCGGAGGGGATGAGTTTGTAGTTTTTCCTGTAGGGACCTCTGCAGACTGCGTAGATAAAATCCTCGGGCGCCTGCAAAAAGCTCTTGAAGCATACAATGCAGGGAACAACAGGGGGTACTTATTGTCAATCAGCGCAGGTATATCATTTTATGATCCGGAACTGCCCTGTACGATCGACGATTTATTGGCAGCGGCCGACAGATCAATGTATGAACGCAAAATGAATAAAACCCTGCCCGGCGCGTAACGGCATTCACTTCTAATTTCTTGTCCCGTCACAAAGCATTTCAAAGATGTCTTCGTATTTCGAATCAAGTTTTCTATAGGTATGGTTGCCGATAAATTTGCATTTCAGGGCGAATTTCAGACAGGTCTGCGCCCTGGATGCTTCCTGTGCCGCATCGGAAAGTTTATTCAGAAATGCATTTTTCTGTTGCTTCATCCGCCAGGCTTCCGCCAGGTTGATGCAGACCAGTTTGGAATGCCTGCGGACCTGATCGGTGAGGAATAACTTTTCCTTGGGGAACCTCTTTGAAGTCTCGAATATCTCTTCAAATATTTCTATAGAAGTCTCGAACACAAACCGGTAGACTTCAAAATCCATCCCTTCGTTTTCTTTTTTTACCGTCTGTATCATGGTACCCTCCTTGTTTTTAAGCCCATATTTACGGGCATTCGTTCCGTTTTATTTGCATATCCTTAGACTGTTGCGGATATGAATATCAAGATATTTTTCATGAAACCCCCAGATTTTTTAATGCGTCTTTAATAACATTGGTTGAAACAGGCTTCTCGAAATAAAAAGCCGCACCCAGATTGTATGCCCGGCTCATAACCTCCTGATTCCCAAAAGCGGTTATCAGAATGCACTTTGTTTCGGGGTTGCGCTCCTTTACAAAACGGATTACTTCCAATCCTTCTTCACCGGAAACTCCGGAAAGACGGAGGTCGGCAATAACGGCGTCATAGTATTTATCCGTCAGCAATATTTTTACGTCCTCCATGCTCTCAGCCGTATCAACATACACCCCGGGCGTCTGAAGGAGTTTCTTAAAGGCAAGCAGAATCGTTGTTTCATCATCCACTACAAGTACATGTTTTTGCATGGTCCCTCTACTCCTTTTCATCAGGGTTAATAATTATTGATTACATTCAGATATAGAGCAAAACCGATGCCAGAACTGAAAAAAATAATATTGCAGTTAAAACAACAGGTTGCAAAATTATAGGTCTGAGAGAAGATTCTCATTTTTGCAAATCCATTCTCAAATATGAGAATGGTGAGAATGAAGAGGGGCAAGGGGTGATTAGGAGTTATCTTCCGGGGTTATCCTGAACTTCTTCAGTTTGCGATACAGGGTGGCCCTCGACATACAAAGAGCCTTTGAAGCCTTGATGGTATTACCCTGAAAGCGTTTAAGCACGGTCCTGATATGGGACTCTTCGATCTCGGAGTACTTGCCGGGAGAGATCACTGCCGGGACGTCTGAATTATATGCGGGGTCTAAACCATAAAAATGATCAATAGTTAAAGGCTGACCGTGTGAAAGAAGAAGGGCGCGTTCCAGGACATTCCTGAGTTCCCGGATATTGCCGGGCCATGAGTATTCCCTGAGCAGTTCCAATACATCAGGGGTTATTTCAACAGCCGGAACCCCCATATTTTGGAGGACGTGACGGACCAGGCCCGGTATATCTTCGGGCCTTTCCCTCAGAGGCGGGATAATGACGGGCAGTACGTTTATGCGGAAGTACAGGTCCTTCCGGAAAGTCCCTTTCCGTGTCTCATCGAGAAGGTCCCGGTTTGTGGCGCATATAAGGCGGAAGTCGCTTTTCCGCGTCTTGATTTCACCGAGTCGCCGGAACTCTTTTTCTTCGATAACCTTGAGGAATTGCGCCTGCACCCCGATATCCATATCGCTGATTTCATCAAGAAAAAGGGTGCCGCCGTCAGCCGCTTCGATCAGACCCTGTTTTTCCTGAACAGCCGAGGTAAAAGCCCCTTTTGAATGACCGAAGAGTTCGCTTACAAGCAGATCGCCCCTGAGGTTCGAGCAATTAACTTCTACAAAAGACATGGCGCTGCGCGAACTTTTCTCGTGGAGCCATTTTGCCAGGACCCCCTTCCCTGAGCCGGTCTCGCCGGAAATCACAAGGGAGGAATCGTTCCCTGATGCGATTGTTGCGAGGTCAAGGACTTTTTGCATGGCAGGGCTTTCGCCAAAAAATATCCTGTCTTTTTTGGCTAATCTCTTATCTATAAGATTCTTTCTGCGAAGGGTCCCGATCTCAAGGCTTTTCCTGAGGAAAACCTCAAGGTCCGCCATGTTGACGGGTTTGGTAAGAAAGTTGTCCGCTCCCCTTCGCATTGCCTCGACCGCGATCGGAACGTCGCCGAATCCTGTTATGATGATTATCGGTATATCCTGATAGCTTTCCCTGACTTCTATGATCCAGTCCAGACCGCTCCCATCCGGCAGGTTAAGGTCCAGCAAAATGGCGTCGAATCTCCGAGACTGGAGGGCTTCTTTTGCTTCATATAGACAGGACGCTTCCTGAACGATATATCCTATTTTTGAAAGATACCTTGAAAACCCGAACCTTGCAGACTCTTCGTCGTCGATTAAAAGGATTTTGGAATTCATACGGTTTCCTCTTGAAAAACGGGTAAAGTTATTTCAACGGTACAGCCGGGAGGCGGATTATTGTTCCATATGGACACATCTCCGCCATGGGCCTGAACGATATGTTTTACTAAACTCAAACCTAAGCCGATGCCTTTTTTCCGGGAAGTAAAAAAGGGTTCAAAAACCCTGGATAAGTTTTCAGGCGGCACGCCGGTACCGGAATCAATAATCTGCACCCTCAATGTGGCGCCTTTCGGACTTTGAATAACAAGCCGAATCTCGCTTCCCCCGGGGCTGTGATGACAGGCATTTTCAAGGACATTAAGGAAGACCTGCTGCAGTCTTGAGTTGTCGGCTTTGACATAGAGGTTATTTTCTTCGGCAGGCGCAACAAAGAGCACCTTATGGTTATGTGAAAGCGCGGTCTGTTTCCAGAGGGCTATGGTAGAAGCGCATATTTCCGGTAAATGTTCCTTCAGAAAACCGGACGGCAGGATCGGTTTCCCGAGATCAAGCAGGTCTCCCATAAGGTTAGAAAGACGGTCAACCTGGGTTCGGATATGATCGAGAAAAGGCTTATAATAATCGGGATTATCGCCTATATCCTTAATATCCTGAAAAAGGGCTTCTGATACCGCCAGTATAGCATTTAAAGGGTTCCTGACTTCATGGGCAACCCCGGCAGCCAATTGTCCTAAAAGGGTCATCTTATCAAGATGCCTGAGCTGTTTTTCCAGAGCAACCCGCTCTAATTCATAAGAGATATGCTTTGCAAATATTTCCAGCAGACGAAGTTCATCTTGACTGAAGGTCCGGTCTTCGTAGTCCATAGCGCATATAAATCCCTCTATATGACCTGCGGAATTGATGACGGGAGCTGCAACCCGGCTTTCAAAGCCGGAATAGGGAAACGATAAATCGGTACGGGCCGGTCGTTCGGAGGTTTTTATTTGATAGGGTTTTTTCCTGCCGGGCTCGATTAAACAAGACGAATCTTTGAATGAAAAGGTTTCATTATGGAAAAGGACCCCATCGGTAACTCTCGAAATAACCCTCACCTGCTCATCTTCTATATGCTGTATGGAAACCGAGGCAACCTTGAGAAATTTTGCAAGATTGAGCACAACCTCGTCGCAGAGAGACTCATAGGAACCGCGCAGCGTTGTGGCGATATTGTAAACCGCCTGTAAGGCTTCAAGGCTATGGACCAGCTTTTCTTCCAGGCGTTTATTTTGAGAACCCTGTTTCTTTGTTGTGTTCATTTTATTGAGGTCAGGGTAATAGTGCCGATTTATATCTTAAATTATAATTACGGTCATATTCTATCAGAAGACCCTTTCTTATACAATAATCGCAGGCGGAAACAATCCGTGATATAATTAGCATCAAAAAGGACGGGAGGTTATATGAAGGATCCGGTTGATTTAAGTACATACGTAGTGCCGTTTGAGAAGCTTCGCTGGGTATGTTCACAGGACTTGTTCCCCTTTGAATGTACAACCGAAATTGAGCCGCTGAAGGAATTCATAGGACAGGAAAGGGCCCTCGGGTCCATAAAATTCGGACTTGAAGTGGAAAGGACCGGCTATAACCTTTTTCTCACAGGGCTTACAGGCACCGGCAAGGCGTCAACCGTCAAGTCGCGTCTGGAAAGATTTATTGAAGAAAGAAATGCAAAGGGTATTCAATATCAGACCTATGACTGGTGCTATGTCTATAACTTCCCGTATCCCGACCAGCCGCGCATTATGAAATTACCTCAGGGGTTCGGCAGGTCCTTTGCCAATGATATGGAAGAACTTCTGAAAAAAATAAAGGAAGAAATACCAAAAACCTTCAGCAGCGAAGAGTACAATAAACAAAAGCAGGATGTCGTCTCTGAACATCAGAGGAGATATCAGCAAGCCCTTGACGCCCTTGACAAAGAGGCGTCTGACAAGGGTTTGATAGTGCAGGTGTCCTCTATGGGCGCCGCCGTTGTTCCTATGGTGGAAGGCAAACCCTTGTCAAGGGAGGGGTTCCTTGCATTCCCCGAGGAGGAAAGACAAAAGATAGAGTCAAAACGGATTGAGATGATGAGGAGAGTCGATGATACCTATACCCATCTCCGGGAGCTCGACAAGGAAACCGCTGAAAAGATGAAGGAGATCGACCTCAAGGCCGGTGAATTCGCCGTTGCCAGGCCTTTTGAGGATATGGAGAAAAAATATGAACAATACTCCGAGATAGCCAATTTTATGAAAGAGACCCGGCAATATACTCTGACAAAACTCGATCTGTTCATACAGGCTGCAATGCCTCAACCGCCGGGCGGGTATGCTCCGCAAGTTGATCTGTTTATAGCCTATAAGATCAATGTATTTGTTGATAACGATGCAATAAGCGGGCCTCCTATCATTATCGAGCCGAACCCCAACTGGTTTAATCTCTTCGGCAGGATTGAAAGAAGTGCCTTTATGGGAACCTATGTCAGCGACCATACCATGATAAAGGCAGGCGCCGTCCAACTGGCAAACTACGGCTATATTATTCTCAATATGCGCGACGTCCTGCTCAATCCGGGCGTATGGGAAGGATTGAAAAGGGTCATCAGGACAAAGGAGGTCCGCGTTGAAGACCCGGGGGAACAGATGGGTTTCTTTGCGCCGCAGGGGATGAAGCCCCAGCCTATGCCCGTGGACTTCAAGATCATAGTAATGGGGGATGATTCTATCTATCAGCTTCTGATGCAGTACGACGAGGATTTCTGGGAGATGTTCAAGGTGAAGGCTGATTTCGATTCCCAGATGGAGCGCACAACTGAAAATTTAAGATCATACACCTGCTTTATCCGCAGTTGCTGCGATGATGAAAAGCTCCTGCCTTTTGACCGCTCGGGCGTTGCCAGGGTCATAGAACATGCCGTGAGGACAACAAGTGATCAGGAAAGGCTTTCCGCCAGGTTCGGGCCTATGAAAGACCTTCTTGTTGAAGCGGACTACTGGGCCAGGTCGTCCGGAAGCGAGAGGATTACCGGCGAGCATGTTGAAAAGGCGGTCATAGAAAAAATACACCGCCTTGATCTGGTTGCCGAACACCTGCTCCGAATGATACAGGATGGGACACTTATGGTTGACGTCACCGGAGCAGTGGTCGGCCAGGTGAACGGGCTGGCCGTCTTCGACTTCGGAATATTCAGCTTTGGAAGACCGAATCGTATTACCGCAAAGACCTTCCTTGGAAGGCGCGGTATTATTAACATTGAAAGAGAGTCCCGGCTCAGCGGCAGGATCCATGATAAAGGAGTGCTTATCCTCTCCGGATTTCTCGGATCTAAATATGCACAGGATAAACCGTTATCCCTTTCTGCGAGCATATGCTTTGAACAATCGTATTCAGGCGTGGAAGGGGACAGCGCTTCATCAACCGAACTTTACGCGGTCCTTTCCAGCCTTTCAGAATTGCCCATCAGACAAAATATCGCGGTAACCGGCTCGGTAAACCAGAAGGGCGAGGTGCAGCCGATAGGCGGCGTCAACCAGAAGGTTGAAGGATTCTTCGACGTTTGCAAGGCAAAAGGGTTAACCGGCGATCAGGGTGTTATGATCCCTCACCTGAATGTCAGACATTTAATGCTGAGAGAGGATGTAGTCAAAGCAATAGAGGAGGGACGGTTCCATATCTATTCGGTAAAAACAATTAATGAGGGGATAGAGGTCCTGACCGGAACGGCTCCGGGAGAACGGCAGCCGGACGGATCATATCCTGAAGATACGGTAAACTATCTGGTTGATAAAAGACTCAAAGAATATGCGGAGCGGATGAAGGGATACGGGGCAGGAAGCACGGAATATTTTTAGAGATTTGCTTTTTTATGGGGTATGGTTAAATAATTAACTGATGGACAGACGCTTTAATTCATTCGGCTCATTCATGAAAAAACGCTATGGCGCCACAGTCTTTAAAGTAAATGTGGACGCCGGCTTCACCTGTCCGAACAGGGATGGGACGGTCGGGACGTCGGGATGTATTTATTGCAACAACGAAAGCTTCAGACCCAATTCCTGCCGGCCGACCCTTTCCGTAACCGAGCAGATACGGAACGGCATTTCATATGTCAGAAAAAGATATAAAACGGAAAAGTTCCTCGTCTACTTCCAGCCTTATACCAATACCTATGCTCCGGTTGACGAATTGGAACATCTTTACCTGGAGGCATTGTCAGACCCCGCCGTTAT
>JBAZWR010000118.1:0-8841 GCA_041660325.1 Thermodesulfovibrionales bacterium
TCAACGAAGGCGTTGTCGGGGTCATCGGCCACTTTAATTCAAACTGTTCCATACCCGCATCCGATGTTTATAACCGGGCAGGCATTCCCGTGATCACTCCGGGATCAACCAATCCCCAATTGACGGATAAAGGTTATAAGGAAATTTTCAGGGTCTGCGGCAGAGACGATCAGCAGGGCAAGGCCGGCGCCGACTTTGTAAAAGACCAACTGAAATTAAAGAACGTCGCCGTATTGCACGATAAAACAACATATGGTCAGGGTCTTGCCGACGAATTTAAGAAATCTTTAGGCGGCAAGATAAACGTGGTCTATTACGGCAGCATTGTCCAGGGGGATAAAGACTTCAAGATGGTTTTGACGGCGGTAAAAAACAAGAACCCTGAACTCGTATTTTTCGGAGGAATCTATCCCGAAGCTGGGCTCCTTGTTAAACAGGCAAAAGAGCTCGGGTTCAATGCGCCTTTTATGAGCGGCGACGGCACTATTGATCCTAAGTTCATAGAGATCGCAGGCGCTGCTGCAGAAGGGACCTACCTTACCTTCAGCCCTGATCCAAAGAATATACCTTCGGCAAAAGGATTCATCGAAAAATACCTGCCGAAATATGGGGAAATCGGGCCTTACTCAATCTATGCTTATGACGCCGCAAATATCCTGCTGAATGCAATCAAAGAGACCGGTTCTACGGAAAGCAAAGCCGTTATTGAGAAACTGCACTCTATGGATTTTAATGTTGCGCTCGGCAATATAAAATTCGACGCAAAAGGCGACGTGACCGTATCCCCTTATGTCGTTTGGATTACAAAGAACGGGAAATTCGAGGAATACCGGAAACCGTAATAACAATAAGTTATCAATTTACATTTAGCAATGCAAAATTATCATCCGACACTAAAGCGCCTTAATTGTTAATTGTATACTTTAAGAATGGAGGTTATAGAATGAAAATAGCCGTCAATACCGGCGGGGGGGACGCGCCCGGCTTAAATGCAGTCATCAGGGGGATTGTCCTTTCGGCACATCAGAAAGGCTGGGAGGTTTACGGTATCAAATATGGGTATCGAGGTCTTCTGGATACAAAACAGATTGTCAGGCTCACCCCGGAGATCGTCTGGGATATAACGGATATAGGAGGGACGATACTGGGCACGGCCATAAAAGGCGATCCCTTCAAGTATGCCGTTTCGCAGCCTGACGGGACCTTTATTGAAACCGATATCTCCGACACTATTGTTTCAAATTTCAAAGCTCTCGGTTTTGAGGCTCTTATCGCGATCGGCGGTGACGGAAGTCTCAGGATCGCCCAGAAATTTATCGAGAAGGGCATGCCCATAATCGGAGTGCCGAAGACCATTGATAACGACATCAGTTATACGGACGTCACTTTCGGATTTGATACGGCAGTAAATATAGCTACTGAAGCAATCGACAGACTCCATACCACGGCAAAATCACACGACAGGGTCATGGTTGTCGAGGTTATGGGCCGCTATGTCGGATGGATCGCATTGCATTCAGGCATTTCCGGGTCGGCGGATGTTATTCTGATACCAGAAATACCGTTTGATATCAACAAGGTCTGCAACAAGATAAGGCAGCTTGCGCTTCTTGGCAGGGACTATGCGATAGTTGTTACTGCAGAGGGAGCAAAGCCTGTCGGCGGAGATATCAGCCTCGTAGAAGAAAAACAGCCCGGAGGGGCGGAGGCCAGACTCGGCGGCATCGGCAGAAAAGTAAGAGATGAAATCGGGAAATGGACAGGCAAAGAAACACGCGACATCGTCCTCGGACATCTGCAAAGAGGAGGGGCCCCGACCACCTTCGACAGATTACTCTCCCTGAGGTTCGGCGCTGCAGCAGTGAGATTTGTCGAGGCCGGTAAATTCGGAATGATGGCTGCCTCGCAGTCTATGGAGATCGTTGCAGTCCCCATCAAAGAGGCAATCAGTCGGATGAAATCCGTTTCTCTGGATTCCGACGAAATCCTCACGGCAAGGGCCATGGGGATAAGTTTCGGAGATTAAAAGAAAGGGTTCAAGGATTTAAGGGTCCAAGGGGCCATGTAGTTGCACAGGAATCCTTGAACCCTCGGACCCCTTGTATCATTTTTAGCCTATATTATTCATGAATTTCTTAATGTATATGACGGATATAGTATTTTTGCGGTTTTAAATTCTGTGGAGAGATATCGGAACAGAATTTTCCCCGGAGGGCGGCAACCCGAGAATGAGCAAAAATAGTATGTCCGTCATAGATGACCAATTCATTGATAATATAGGTTAGCTGTTTCTTTCCAGTTCCTCTACCTTCTCCCTCATGTCCTCCGGCATAGGACTTGAAAACTCAAGGTATTCACCCGTGGCAGGATGTGTGAATCCGAGCATCTCCGCATGGAGCATTTGACGGGGGAATGTGATCTTTTGCTTTGACTTAATCTCGACCTCAACCTTCTTACCGTAAGTTCCGTCCCCGAGCACCGGATGGCCTATGGATGCAAAATGCACACGTATTTGATGGGTCCTTCCAGTACCGAGTTTAGCTTCTATCAATGTTACCTGACCGAATCTCCGGACCACTTTCCACCGGGTAACAGCCTCCTTGCCTCTCCTTACCTGTGTTGACATCTTTTTCCTGTCGGATTCCGAACGCCCTATCTTCGACGAAATCTCTCCCGTATCCTCTTTGAAATGCCCGTAAACAAGCGCGATATATTTCCGGTTAATTGTCCTCTGCCGGAATTGTTCTATAAGATGATAATAGGCTTTGTCACTGAGCGCCACGACCATAACTCCCGAAGTGTCTTTATCAAGCCTGTGCACAACACCCGGTCGTAAAGGTCCGCCCGTCGCTGCAAGCCTTACACAATGAAAAGCAAGCGCATTCATCAATGTTCCGCTGTCGTGTCCGGCTGCAGGATAGACAACCATACCCGGAGGTTTATTGACAACAATGAGATGTTCATCTTGATAAAAAATAGGTATCGTGATCGGCTGTGGGATGAGTCCTTCATTGTTTTTCTCCGCAACATGAATGGAAATGACGTCATCCGGCTTGATCCTGTAATTTCGGGGTAAGGACTTTTCATTGACGAGCACCTCGCCCTGCTCTATGAGCTTTTGGATCTGTGAGCGGGTAATGCCGGCCTTTCCGGCAAGAAAAGTATCGAGCCTCTCACCGGCCTCCGGAACAAGGACGTTTATATGCTGAAAAGACATGCTGAATTATACTACCTTCCAGCCCGGGACGATTATTTTACGCTTGTAACAACATAATCACCGATGCATTCGAACGATTTTTTTCGTTACATATCTCGATATACGGCCGGTACATATTTTAAGGCAAGCGGCTATAATTATCGTATTGTCCAAAATGTTTATCAAAGGCAAAGGAGCTGCTCACCTTGAGGGATTTCATGACGGCAAAGCTTGTGCAGTCAGTAAAGCTGAAGTCCTTATCCGCGTATTGTTTGAAGATGGCAAAGGCGGTATTTTCAAGGAACGGAGTGACATTGATAATCTCAATAATTCCGCTTTTTTTCAGGTTTTCCCGGAAGGCAACAGATACATTATGCGAGATTTTTGCCCGAAAATAATTCATGGTTTCACAGACTACGAAGTTTGTCGTTATGAATTTTGTGCCTTTTTCGACGGAATCCTTGTAATAATCCCTGGCTGCAGTGTGGTTATCATCGTCTGCATCCGTCAATGCTATAAAGGCTCCGGTGTCGATGAAGATTCTCATTTCTTCTTCCCGTAGAGGTAGTGGTCATGCTTTGTAGAACCGTCCTTAATGCCGGATTTTGCAATGCCTATTACACGTTCAAAGGGATCTTTTGCAAGCTTCCTGTGTACAGGAGTTGTGAGAGCGATTTCTATCGCTTCACGAATAAGCTGATTCACACTTTTATTTTCCTCTATGGCCTTATACTTGAGTGCTTTTAAAACTTCTTCAGGCAGCCTTATATTGGTTGCGACATTTGCAGACATAGCTTACCTCCCGTCTTTTCAGACTCTGTGATAGTATCATAATATCATAGTATGATTATGTCAATCCGAAAAATACAATTAGACTGTCAGAGAAACTGCGGATGATGAGTGTACTTATATAGCAGGAACGCAGACCGTATCCGTGGCAACGTCGAGGCTCCACAACATCGCGGGAAAGTATACAGGCAAAGACGATCCGGCAGAAGTCTCCGGCTTCATAGAAAAGTCAGGCCTATTTCTGATTTTAACGGACAAAACAGGATCTTTTAGAGGGCGGGTCAATCGGCTTTGTTCGTTATACTCGCTATCAATTCTTTTATCAATACCTTCTGTTCATCCTGCAGGTCAACAAACATTATTCCCACCCCGATCCCCGGCTGGCAATACCGGACGTTTGCTTTAACTGTTAGCTTCTCTCTTTTAAAAGGGATGGTTACGTTAATAACGCTATTCTTTTCAAAATTCTGGATTACACTTATATAAAGACCGCCTTCACAGATATCCATACTCGAACACATGTTAGTGCCGTCCATCAGGACATCTTCCCTGAAAGGAAACCTCTCATATTTCCTATGTTGTCTTGTGTCCTGGCTTTCCATTGCCTATAATTATATTTATAAAAATATTTTATTGCAAATTCAAATCATATAAAATGCTCTGCCTAAAGATTCCTATCAGTTTTCAATAGTATTCCCATCATTGCCTAAATTTCTCCTCAATCAAATCCCACTTTTTATCCTTGACCATCAGCATAGAAAAATAGGGGCACATCCCATTAAAAAGATAGTGTTTACATTCTTATGCATCCTTCTCTCTCCTGAAACCAATCTTGCCATTTTTTGGTATGGCGGGCGACATCAACTGCCGGATGGCGTCAAAGACAACTTTAAATTGGGCATCATATTTCTCTTCCATTTCAGCGAGTTTTCGGGCAAGGTCTTTGTGGGTCGAGAGCAGTTCGCGGAGCTTTACGAATGCCCTCATAATCTGAATATTTACATCAATTGAGCGGTCGCTGTTCAGCACGCTTGAGAGCATAGCAACACCCTGTTCGGTAAAGGCATAGGGCGAGTATTTTCGATGTTTTCCTCTGCCGCTTTTTAAGGTCGCAAAATGCGACCTTAGAGACTCCGATTCCTCTTCTGTAAGCTGAAGCATGAAATCATCCGGGAATCGTTTAAGGTTTCTGCGAACCTGTTCATTGAGACGCTTTGACGTACAAAAAAGGAAATTAGTTTTATCTAATAAAATTGGTTGGATTCTTTTAAAACGGGCCAAGAGGGATGAGGCCGGTTCGTTAGTGGGACATGTTAATTCATTATCCAATTTGCCGTTATCTCCCTAAGATTAACTCCAACATCATGGAATACATCTTAATCAAGGCCATATTGTAGTAAATTGCTGTTAGTTTTGGCAATTTGATATTGTCAATCAATGGCAGGGGACATGCTTCGAAGATTTTCTCATAGCTCAAGAGGAACTAATTATTACTGCAGGACGTTTTTTTTATAGTGGTTTAATCGATAGAAGGGTAAAGGGACAAGAACAATATCATCCTTAACCTTCGGCATTTTATGCACCTTTTATCTTTGTCTCCACCTGTGTGCAGATTCCGTACAGCATCTTTAATTCCCACTCCGTCAGGCCTGCCCTGCCGATCAGGTGTTTGAGATTTTTCAGGATTTTCTTTTCAAGGTTTGCGTCTCCTCTCGGGACAAATTCAAGAAGTTTCAGGGTTGATTCTATTTTATCGTAAAGTGGACCGAGTTCCTTATGTTTAATCAATTCGGGCAACCTGGTCTTGTATGTCTTTTGGCTTAACTCATAGGCCGTCAGCATGACGCTCTGTGCAAGATTTAGTGAAGGTGTAGCGGGGTCCGAAGGTATTGTTATCAAAAGACCGCATTCGTCTATTTCCTCATTGGTCAGGCCGTTGCGTTCCCTGCCGAAAAGTATCGCCACTTTATTTTTCTTTGCAGCCGTAACGATTCTTTTCACGCCGTCCCTGAGAGGGACTATCAGTCCCCTCCTTTTCCCGAACCTGCGGGTAGAGCCGACAATAAGGTTCTTGTCCTCGATAGCATCTCTGAAACTTTTATGGACTATTACATTCTCAAGTACGGTAACTCCCTGACAGGCCATTTGTTTGGCCTCGCTGGTGAAGAAGTATCCGGGATTAACCAGCTCAAGCTTTGCAAAACCCATATTCTTCATTGCGCGTGCGGCAGCGCCGATATTGCCGGTTTCTTTCGGTTCCACAAGTATAAAGGATATATTGTCTTTCCAGTCGTTCATCGTATAATGTCAGTCCTTCATAGACAACAAAATTATAACAGAACAGACGGGGGATACACCAAACTATACCTGAACATTATAAAAGACATCCTCAACTTGAAAGGCGGGCATGATGAAAAAGCTTTTGGTTCTCCTCGGCGAATCCGCCTGAGTGCGGACGACTCCATAATGTAGTATTTACACCGGGCAACGCGCATTCATCTAAAATGCACTTTAGGTTTAAAGTGCCTTCAGGTGAATATGGCTTAATTTTTGTCGCATTCAAAAGTTTTTTTATCATGCCTGCCTTTCAAGTTATGCAACTGATGAGTGTATAGACCCTTTTAAACCCCGCCGCCCGCTCCTTGCAAAATAGGGGAATTATCGGGTAATCTAACCATCACTGCCGGATTATTTTAGAAAGGGGCCTTTATGAAAAAGTTCTTTCTCGACAAAGACAACACTGCATTAGTAATCATCGACATTCAGGAAAAACTTGCCGCAGTTATGAAAGAGCGGGAAAAGGTTGTGAACAATTGCCTGCATCTTATCGAAATCGCCAAATTACTGAATATTCCAATCGTTCTTACAGAGCAATATCCAAAAGGCATCGGGCAGACAGTTGAAGAAATAAGAAAAGCAATGCCTGAATACAAGCCCGTTGAGAAGCTCACCTTCAGTTGTTGCGATGAACAGGCATTCCCTGAAGAAATCAGGAAACTCAACAGGGAAACGATTATTATGACCGGCATGGAAACCCATGTCTGCATTCTTCAGACATGCATCGGATTGGTCCGTGACGGTTACAACGTGCATCTTGTACGGGATGCTATATGTTCACGCACAAAAGAGAACTGGAAGACCGGGGTCGAATTCATGCGGGACGCCGGGGCTGTTATAACATGCACCGAGACGGTTCTCTTTCAGTTGTTGAAGATAGCGGGGACGGAAGAATTCAAGGCGATTTCAAAGAGGATCAAATAGTGTCAAAAAAATGATGATCTTGACGGAAAAACACTTTGGAAACAGGTAACTGAATGAGTGAAGAATGGGTTGAACTTCTCGTTACCTACGATCCCATTGAAGCGGAAATAATTAAAGACCTCCTCGAAAGCGGCGGTATCCCTATTGTGTTGAGATCATCAAAGGTGACTCCGTATCCCGTCAATATAGGCAAGATAGGCGAAGTGAAGGTTTACGTAAGAAAAGAAGATAGAGAGACCGCGGAACAGGTGATAGAAGAGATCAAAAAATAAGGCTCTGCATCAATCTATCCGTTTGACTTTCATCTCCACCGGTTGTTTCTGAGGGCCGGTGCCGGCTTTTAAAGCATAGCCGACCGGGATGACGGCCATGAACTCTCCCTTCGGCTCACCCAGAAATTGCAGCACCTCATCTTTGAGTAAAAAAAGAATACCGAGCCAGACCGTTGCGAGTCCGAGCGATGTAGCCGCTAAAAGGAGATTTTGAACGGCTGCTGCGGAACTCTGGATTTCCATGGTACGGAAGAAATCCTTTGCCATATCTTTTTCGATTTTAAAAAGATGGGAGCCGCGTTCAATCAGTTCACCGGTATTTGCAACGGCAATGATGACCGGGGCGCTCATAATGCTTCTCGCAGCCATACGAAGCAGGGCCGAAGCCGGTTTCGGAAACCCGCCTGCCTTTGAGGAAACAAGATGTGCCAGTTCCTGTTTCTTTTCACCTCTAAGCACGATGAACCGCCACGGCTGCTGGTTATGTGCGGAAGGCGCTTCATTAGCGGCCTGAAGCAGTATCCTTATATAATCATCGGATACTTCCTGATCGGTGAATGTCCTGATGCTGTGCCGGTTTTTAATGCTCTGCAATGTGTCATTATGGGAAAAGACAAAATTATCGGATGTCACGGTTCACCTCCTCATGAAAATATATTAACCCAAAAATGCAATTAAACCATCAGAGCAACTGAGGATAGAGTATTTGAGCGGTTTTTTTTGCCGATAGTCAAATACAGTATTTGGAAATAAAGAGGCAAAAGCCTCGCAGGGAGGAACGACCGAGAATGAGCGCAAATACTCTATCATCAGTAAAGCACTTCTCCTTATAACCGCCTCAACCATACCGGATAACTCCGGCTGCAAGATTCTTATAACTTAATCGATGCTCCCCATTCACGCAGGTTGGCGATTATAAAATCAACAACCTGTTTATGTTCATCTTTACCGGCTCCATGGATTGAAAAGGGCCGGCCGAAAACCATATGGATGGGCTTACTGCGGTCCAGGGCGCCTAACTCTTTCAGATATTTACCGTTCTCCCAAAAGTCCGTCTTGATGGCTACAGGCATGACCTGCACGCCGGCAGCCCTGGCCAGTTTGATGCCGAGGGTATTAAATTCTTCCGGTTTGAATTCCGCGGCGCGGGTGCTCTGAGGAAAAATGATTACGGAAGTCCCCCGTGCCAGTAATTCCTTCCCTTTTGTCATAACGGTTTGAAAATCTTCTCTGGGATTGTCTCTTTTTACAACAATGGGGTTTCGGGCGCGCATAATAGGGCCGAATAAAGGGTGTTTGTTCAGGCTCTCTTTAACTACAAAA
>JBAZWR010000119.1:0-8780 GCA_041660325.1 Thermodesulfovibrionales bacterium
GACAAGCTTGAGGAAGCTGAAAAGGTGCTCATGGACTTACTTGATATAGAAAAAGACGATTTACAGGCTCGCACTGAATTAGCGAAGATCTATCAGCGACAGGGGAAGCTTGGGGAAGCAGAAAAATATCTGAAGCAATATATTGAACTTGATAACAATGGTTTACATCCTCGCACGGAGTTGGCAAAGATCTATCAGCGACAGGGGAAGCTTGAGGAAGCAGAAAAAGTTCTCATGGAAAGTCTGAGAATAGACGACAAACAATTACATCCTCGCACGGAGTTGGCAAAGATCTATCAGCGACAGGGGAAGCTTGAGGAAGCAGAAAAAGTATTGTTAGAAAGCTTGAAGATAGACGACAAAGATTTTTATGCAATGGCTGAACTTATTTCCGTCTATCATAAGCTTTTAGAAGTCGATAAATGTTTGAAAATATTCGACAATTTTCTCATAGATGTATCTCTCAATAAAGAGAAGCAGCATCAAGCGATGTTCAATAATATCTTTAAGCTTTGTGTAAGGTTTGCCAGAAAGGAAAAGGCTGTAGAATATTTTCATAAGTATTCCTATGCCTTAGACGACCGGAATATAGCCCTCTACCGTCAGTTGTTCTCTTGACAATCAAATATATCATTGCTATAAATCAACATTTTGCGGGACGATGCCAATATTAACAACATAAGTTTAACGATAGGCTCTATTTTATTCCTTTTTTATTGTTCGATATCAGTGGTAAGGGTACCCGTTGCCCTCTTGTCAATCAATCCCCTCTAAGGTTATAATTTCGGACGGTCCTTCACACAACCACATTTGTCCGGAAAGAGGTATACATATATGACTCAGAACGACTATTCAACATTATTGCTCGAAATTGGGACGGAGGACTTGCCTGCCAGGTTTATAAAGCCTGCCTTGCAGCAGTTGAAGGAAAATACCGTGAAGATTTTGAAAGAGAATTATATTGCCTGCGGCGAGGCAAAGGTATTCGGGACTCCCCGGAGACTTGCCATTATAGCGGACGGTATCCCCCGGATGCAGGAAGACAGGACAAGAGAAGTATTCGGGCCTTCAAAAAAGGCCGCCTTTGACGCCGAGGGCAACCCCACAAAGGCCGCTACGGGTTTTGCCCATTCACAGGGTGTGAGTGTCGATAGCCTGATTGTAAAACGGAAAGATAAGGGAGAATATCTTGTCGCCGTTATAGAAGAAAAAGGCGCACAGGTCCGCGAGGTTTTGCCACGGCTGCTGGAAAAGATCGTGCTCTCAATATACCTCCCGAAAGCAATGAGGTGGGGAAACAAGGACGTCAAATTTATCAGGCCGATACGCTGGTTTCTGTCTTTGTTAGATAATGAAGTCGTCACCTTTGATATTGAAGGAATACAGAGCGGCAACCTTACAAGGGGGCACCGCTTTCTCTCTCCTGCCGCTTTCCAGATAAAGGAAATCCCAAGCTATAAAAAACTGCTTGGCAATAATTATGTAATCGTTGATATAGAAGAACGCAAAAAGACGATAAGAGAAAAGACTGCCAAACTCCTTTCGTCCACAGGTGAAAGCCCGCTCATGGACGAAGAACTTCTTGACACCGTCGTAAACCTTGTTGAATATCCCGTCCCGGTCATTGCCGCTTTTTCGGAAGAATACCTGAAACTGCCGAAGGAATTGCTTGTTACGGTCATGAAAGACCATCAGAAATATTTTGCAGTCCAAACTCCCGATGGGCGGATAACAAATCATTTTATTGTTGTCAGCAATACCGTCGAAGAAAACGCGGACACCGTCAGGATCGGCGCCGAACGTGTAATCAGAGCGCGGTTTGAAGATGCACGGTTTTATTATGAGGAAGATATAAGAAGGCCCCTTGCCGATAGAATCGAAGACCTGAAGAAGGTCACATTCCAGGAAGATCTCGGCAGCATATATGCGAAAATTGAAAGGATGGCTTCAATTTCAGGATTCCTTGCAGACACTCTTCTTCCGGCAGGAAAAGACAAGCTCATGCGCGCGGCATGGCTTGCCAAGACGGACCTTATAACAGGCGTGGTCAGGGAGTTCCCCGAACTGCAGGGTATTATGGGGAACTATTATGCAGTGCATGACGGCGAGGCGACGGAAGTTGCAGAGGCGATTGAAGAACATTATCTGCCGACGCATTCAGGCGGTGCGCTTCCAAAAACCGATATCGGGGCGCTGCTTAGCCTTGCCGACAAGATAGACAACATAACCGCTTTCTTTTCGATAGGGCTTGTCCCTACAGGCTCCGAGGACCCCTTTGCTCTAAGGAGGCAGGCACTGGGCATTATAGCGGTCCTGTTTGCCAAAGGGTATGAGATTACCCTGAAAGAACTTGTACGGAAGGCATTGGACAATCTGCGGGATGCAAAAACACCGGACGAAACAAAAGCGAAGATCTTACAGTTCTTTGAGGCGCGGGTAGAAAACATTCTTTTAGAACGCGGTTATGCCCCGGATATTATACAGTCCGTTATCTCATTTTCAACGGGTATCCGGTTAAAGGATATGCAGGCGCGTCTTGAAGCGGTCAAGGAATTCAAAGAAACAACGGAATGCAATGATTTCCTTGCAGCCATTAAACGGGTCAACAATATCACACAGAAAGCGGCTGTCTCTGCATTCAGGGAGGAACTATTAGAAGAGGGACCTGAAAAGAAGCTTTACGAAACGCTTATGTCTGTCAGGGCTGATAGTGAAAAACTTCTCACAGCGGCAAATTATCAGGAAGCCATCGGTCTTTTCACAACCCTTACAGTACCGATCAATAATTTTTTTGACAATGTACTTGTCATGGATAAAAGGGAAGAGATAAAACAAAACCGGCTCTCTTTATTGAACGATATATGGAAGACGGCGTCTTCAGTTGCGGACTTTTCAAGGATTTCCGTAAATTGATAGATACAAAAACTGTGGATATACAAAATAAATTTATTTATTAAGGGTCTCATAATAATGACTACACATATTCATAAAATCCCTTAAATGTCTATTCAATTATGAGACCCTTAATAACCATGCGATATGCCGCAATAATAAGCGTCTTGCCCCTTCTCTTTGTCTTATCATTATCTCCCGCTGTGAAGCCACTATCGGCGCAGAAGGCAACTGTGCTTGACGGCGTGCATAAAATATCGCCGGGTGACGATCCTGCATGGGCTTTACCTGAGTATAACGATTCACAATGGCAATCCGTCATAGTGCCGGGAAGTTGGCAATCACAAGGGTTCCGGCCTGTTAAAGGCATGGGCTGGTACAGGATCCATTTTACCGCCCCGGCAAGTTTAAAAGATTTACGGCCCGCCATATTGCTGGGTCGGATAGGGGATGTGGATGAGGTTTTTCTAAACGGTGTTGAAATCGGCGGAGAGGGTCTGATCGGCGAAAGATTTGTTGAGGCAACAAAGGTGCAGAGGCTATACGGGATTCCATCAACCCTTCTCAGATATGATGCGGATAACATCCTGTCAATCAGGGTAATGAATACCTATCTGAACGGCGGGATATTTGATAAAAATGTACTGATAGGCAATTACAATGATCTACTGACGGAAAAACTGAAAAGGGAAAAGAACGGCATAATAATAGAATTCTGTTTCTTTACGTTCTTTGCCATGTTTTTCCTGGCCTGCCTTTTCCTTTTTATTAAAAGGTTAAGTGACAGGGAATATATTTATTTTTGGACTTTCATATCTCTGTACGGCGTTCTTTTTGTTTTGGGGAGTCTCACGTTCTACAACGCCGGACTAAAGGACTCTTTTGTCCAGCAGGTCATCAATATCTTTTCAACCGGGCTGCCGGCCATTCTCATTATATTGTTAGTCCATGTGTATCAGCTCAAGTACCATGTCCCGATAAAAGCGGCCCTGCTGATATACCTTGCCATATCTCTGATGGAGCCTGTATTTCCGGATTACGGTTCAAGGACGGCCCTTCTGGTTGTCTGGAAAGTATTGTTTATCCTTACTGCAGGTTATATCGTATTCCTTTCCATAAACGCATATTTAAGGAAATTCTATGAAGCCGGCCCCATTCTTTTAGGTGTTACCGGATTGGTAATAGGTCTCATACTGGAATCCATCGGCGGATTAGACCTTTTGCAGACTACGGGTTTTTTCCTGTGGGATTATTCAACGATCTTTTTTATGATATGCGTAATGTATGCCCTTGCATCACGATATACGCGCATCCAGAACGAACTCCGGTCTTCGGCAGCAAAGATTTTTGACGCTCATGAAGATGAACGAAGGAGGGTTGCGCGGGAACTTCATGACGGAGTCGGTCAGTCTCTCCTTTCAATAAAACTGAAGCTGAAAATGCTTGCCGCAAAAACAACGGAAAATAAACCTCTTGAAAAGGACATCATCCCGGAGTTGATATCCGACGTTTCCTGTTCAATCGAAGAATTAAGGACCGTGGCTATGGACCTCAGGCCCTCTTACATCGAGAACGCCGAACTTGCCGACGCCATCGCCTGGCATTCCGGAAATGTTCAGGAAACAACAGGGATTACTATAAACATACAGGCCGGGATAATATCGGGTCTGGATACAAAAATAAAGGAAAATATGTACAGGATATTTCAGGAGGCATTAAGCAACGTAGTTCAACATTCCCAGGCGAGCAAGGTTGATGTAATTGTCGGCATGAAAGAAAAGATGTTGCTATTAGAGATAAAAGATAATGGGAAAGGATTTGATCCGGTCCGAAAAGGGGATGGAAGAAAAGGCATCGGACTTTATACAATACGTGAGAGGGTGGAACTGATGGGAGGAATTTTAAGAGTAAACAGTCTCACCAACAAAGGGACGGCTTTATCTATCGAGGCGCCGGTCGGATGATTAGGGTGATAGTTGCTGATGACCATATTATTTTCAGGCAGGGTCTTCTGAAGTTGCTCCAGTTCGCTGAAGGCATTACGGTTGTGGGCGAGACGGGTGAAGGAAAAGAGGCTTTGGCAATGGTAGTAAAGGAGTCGCCTGATATTGCAGTGCTCGATATCTCTATGCCGGGCCTAAGCGGGATTGAGATTGCACAAGAGTTGCAGGTAAGAGGGAGCGGAGCAAAGGTCATTTGCCTTACCATGCATAATGACGTGCTCACAGCCAAAAAAGCTCTCACATTCGGCGTTTCAGGATATATACTGAAAGATGATGCCTTTGAAGATCTCCTCTATGCAATTAAGGCTGTTGCTTCCGGACGGAAATTCATCAGCCCTTCAATCTCTGACAAGATACTTCATTCATCCCACCTCAAGGTGGTTGAAAAAAATATCCTCACTGAGCGTGAGCGAGAAATTCTGAAGCTGATAGCTTCCGGTTTGACAAACAAGAAAATAGCTGACAAACTTTCCATAAGCGTAAAAACCGTCGAGACCCATAGGTCAAGAATATTGCAGAAGCTTGATTTCCATACAACGGCAGAACTCGTAAAATATGCGATAAAGACCGGACTGCTGGAGTAAAACACCCCCTTTTTCTGCCTCTATACAGTATTTACCTTACAAAAATACAGTTCTCACCCGATTGAAAAGGTACCCTTGGATGTCTAATATATCATGGTGACATTGTAATAACAATATTTAAAAGAATTGTAATAATGACATTACGAATAAAATAAACCGTTTTCAGGGAAAAGCATGATCGAAATCATAGACAGAGAAAATCACCAAAAGCTTTATCTCCAGCTTCTTTCGATTATTAAGAAAAAAATCGAGGGGGGAGAGTGGCCTATCGGTACTCAGATCCCGACAGAAGAAGACTTGTGCAAAATGTTCAGTGTAAGCAGGGCAACTGTGAGAACTGCCGTTCTTGAACTTGTACGGGAAGGTTATCTGAAAAGACAGCAGGGCAAAGGGACGTTCATATGCAAAAGCGCCGTGTCCGATGGTATATCCATGGTGACAAGCTTTAAAGAACTCCTGTTTGAAGAGGATCTGATATTTTCAACCAACATCCTTGCCCGTACGGTTATGATGCCTGTAGATGATCTCGATATGAGGCTTGATATTACCCCGGACAAGCACATCATTTATATTAAAAAACTGCACTCAATAGACAACGAGCCGATACTGCTTCAGGAGAGTTATATCCCCTATCATGTCTGTCCTCTTCTTTTAGAGGACGATATGCAGCACTCTTCCCTATTTGATCTTTTTGAGAAAAATTACGGAATAAAGATCACAAGGGTCAGAAACCATATAGAAATCACATGTCTGAATCTGAACGAAAGCAGACTGTTTAATCTTACGGAAGGAACTGCGGTTATTCTTTTAACCCAGCATTTCTATTCGGGTGACACCCTTATTATGTACACCCGATTAATAAAACGGCCTGACAGGGTTCAATTCCTTATAGAGCTTGAAAGAAAGTTTTAATAAAAAAGGAGGTTCACATGTCAAATGGCAAAGTTGTAAAGGATATGATGATAGGGATATTTGAGTATCCTCACGTACCATACTGGTTTTCTATCGGCCAGGCCGTAAGGATCGTCAAGGTATCATTCATAAGTTCCAAGAAATATACGGACCCGATGGCAATCCTGGTATTTGATGAGAAGTACAATCTCATGGGCACTCTGACTCTGAAAGATATCCTGAAGGGTCTCGAACCACGCTTCATGAAACCTACCACAAAGGCCCAGGTGCCTGAAGAAAATGAATCAGGACTGGCATTGATCTGGGACACGCTTTTTACGCAAGGGACAAAGGAGCTTGCTGAGAAACCCGTGAGCGAAATTATGACACCGGCCAAACAGTTTGTAGAGCCGGGAGACCCTGTTACCAAGGCGGCATACCTGATGCTTCATAACGATCTTGCTCTGCTTCCCGTGCTGGAGGACAAGAAAAAATTTGTCGGGCTCGTAAGGATGATCGAGATATTCGATTCGATCTCAGATGCAGTCCTGAAGGAATAGGAGGCGAGAAATGGCTGATATTGAGCACAAGAAAAGAGAAGGCTTACCGGAACCGCCTCCGGAAATCGTTATAGCAGAAACAAAGACCCCGTTCGACTGGAAAAGGGTGATGTTTATCCTTATCGGCCTGGGTCTTTTCTTATGGATTTATTATATGCCGTCATGGCCGGATGCTATTGACCCTGGCGGCAAACATTTCGCAATTTCTCAAAAAGGAAAAGGCGCTATCGCCTTGTTTCTTTTGGCAAGCACATGGTGGATTTTTGAGGTTGTGCCTATCGGCGTTACTGCCATAGCAATCGGCGTATTTCAGGCTATATTCGCAATACGCTCTGCAAAAGACGCCTTTAAGGATTTTATGGACCCGTCCGTTATGTTTATCTTTGCTTCAGTCGTAGTCGGCCTTGCATTTACAAAATCAGGGCTTACAAAACGACTCGCATATAAGATGCTTCAGATAGTCGGCGAGAAGACCAGCATGATCACGCTGGGAGCGCTGGTAGTTACAGCCGGTCTTGCGCATGTTATGGCGCATACCGCTGCCGCAGCTACGGTATTCCCGATACTTCTCGCAGTCAATTCTCTCTATGGTGAAGGAGAGAAGCCGACAAAATTCGGCAAGTCTCTCTTTATCGGCATGGCATATGCCGCAGGCGCCGGAAGTGTTATTACCTTCCTTGGTTCTGCAAGAGCTGCTGCCGGCGCAGGTATGTTTGCAGAGTTTACCGGAAAAACCATTGGTTTTTTTGAACTCTCAAAATTTACCTTTTTAATCGGCTGGTCCATGGTATTCCTGATCTGGGTTTATCTTTCAATATTCATGAAACCGGAAAAAAGCGTCATCCCCGGCCTGAAAGAAAGGGTCACAAAGCTTTCAAGGGAACTGGGCCCCATGACAAGGGATGAAAAATTTGTAATTGTAACGGTACTGGGCGCAATAGCTGTAATGTCCATGCAGTCCTTTGTCCCTGCGCTAAAATCAATGGACAGAGCAGCGATCATGCTCGTATCAACACTTCTTTTCTTTATATTCAAGGTGCTGACTGTCAAGGAGCTTGAGGATATACCATGGAACATCATTCTCCTCTTCAGCGGCGCCATGAGCATCGGCTTCTGCCTCTGGCAGACAGGCGCTGCGCAATGGATGGCGGTTAACTGGCTTGTTATGTTCCAGCACGCTCACTGGCTCGTTTTTGTTCTGAGCATAGCAACCTTCGTTCTGATTATGACGAACTTCATTATGAACGTTGCCGCCATAGCGATTTCACTGCCTGTTTCACTGGTTATAGCGCCGTACCTTGGAGTTGCCCCTGACGTAATTTTCTACTCATCGCTGATTACGGCAGGTATGCCTTTTGTTCTCCTGATTGGCGCTGCACCGAACGCTATAGCCTATGAATCAAAAATGTTTACACCGGGTGAATTCTTCAGGCACGGGCTGCTGTTGAGTGTTATTCTTGTCGCAATTATCGGCGCAGCTATCCTGACCTTCTGGCCGATGCTGGGAATGCCGATTTTGCTGAAATAAAAGATCAGTTGAAGGGTTGAAGAGTTGAAGGTTAAACGTGCAACTCTTCAACCTTCAGCATTCAACGTGTTTTGGAGGATTCATGGGATTTGTGGAGGTCCTAAAGGAAAATTTTGACGGGGTCATTAAAGAAGTCGAATATGTTAAAAAGACCTACAATGCCCTGAAGAAATTCGGCTTTAATGACGATAATTCTATCGCCGCTGTATGTGTCTGCAGGGACGAGATATCCCAGACCGTCAGAAGCATCATCAAGCATATCTGGGGAGAGGCCTTCAATTTCTCCAGTCTTGCCGCCATGTTCACTGCGGGAAAGACGGGG
>JBAZWR010000120.1:0-8705 GCA_041660325.1 Thermodesulfovibrionales bacterium
CGTCATGGTGGGCGGGTGTGGGCTGAAGGCAAAGTGGATAAAGGAACAATAGTCTATTTTTCCTTACCGAAAAAAATGCCCGGGATTTCTTAGTCTACGGATAGCATAACCAGCTTCCGCCTCATCCACCAGGGATGCAATGAATAACTTTAGCTTTTCCAAGCGCCTTAAGAATAGCATCCATGCATTTTGACGGTACGCGTTTTATTTGATGTTCCCAAAACCTGAGAACAAGCCAGCCGGCTTTCCCGAGTTTGCGGTCGGCTTCCCTGTCCCGTTTTTTGTTCCCTCCGATTTTCTTTTTCCAGAAATCGCGGTTTGACTCCGGGATAGAGCGGCATTTCTTACAGCCATGCCAAAAACAACCGTCGAGAAAAATAGCGATCTTTTCCTTCGGAAAAATAAAGTCCGGCTTCCCGGGAACTTCGGGGGCGTGCAGTCTCCAGCCCGAAATGCCGGCCGAGATAAGCCTTGCCCGCAGTTTCCATTCGGTAGAACGGTTTCCTTTTCCTCGGATGGAGGCCATAACCTCGGAACGTTTAGCCTTAGTGAAGACGTCAGACATAGAAGGCTATAAATACGGCGGGTCGGTTCATTTAATGTCCCTTTCGTAAATCATATCGAGAACGCTTTTCGCAATGGCGTGAGCAAGTTTTACGGGAATGGCATTGCCGATTTGCCTGGCTATTTCGGTTTTCGAACCTTTGAAAGCGAACCCATCAGGAAACCCCTGTATTCTGGCAGCTTCACGGTGAGTTATAGGGCGGTGGGCCTCGGGATGGAGATAACGTCCTTTCTCCGGTTTAAAGAACTCCGTCCTGATCGTCACACAAGGTTCGTCCCATTGGAGGCGTCCGAAAAGGTCGGTCCCGCCTTTGGTTTTCTTCTTCCAGCACTCCGGCATTAATTCCACAGGCAAATTCCATCTGTTACCGCCGGGCGGTATATGACGATATCTTTCAAGCGACATAGGGGTCGGGTTTCTGCCAACGTGTAAGGAAATATCGGTCGGTTCCAAAGGTAAATCGCCTATCGCCTGCCGTACGGTTGTCCAGTCAAGGCGGTGACGGGCAAGACTATCCCTCTTTCCCGGATCTGCATGCGTAGGTTCAGGGAAGTTGACGAAGCTCGTTCTTGATCCGATAATGATCGTCCTTTTACGGATTTGCGGAACGCCATAGTCCGCCGAATTGAGAACACGGCCCTCAACGTTATAACCTAACTTACGGGCTTGTCTCATAAGCTCCTGTCCCTCCTCTGATTTGAGCAAAGGTGGAACGTTTTCGACTACAAAGACAAGCGGGCGGGCATCCTTCACTGCTCTGACGTAGTGTCTCCAGAGTTGATTCCGGGGATCGTTCGGAATATGAGAACCGAGATTGCTGAAACCCTGACAGGGAGGGCCTCCTATTATGACGTCCGCATCGGGGAAGGTCTTGATGTCGTTAATATCATACCTGCGGCAATGAGGGCCGAAATTCGTTTCATAGGTAGAGGCGGCGGCGGCGTCAATTTCGACGGAGAATATAGGAACAAAACCCGCCTGAGCAAACCCTAAAGTAAATCCGCCGGCCCCTGAAAATAAATCCATCAGTGTAAGGACCTTTGCTTGCCCGTCTTTGAGTTTTAAGGAAATCATCTTTTCAGGAAAATATCCTAAACAGCAGGAAGGTCACTAATGCTCCCATAAAACCGCCGAGGACCACTTCCCAGACGGTATGTGCCCTGATTACGATTCTGCCGTGGGCAATGATTACGGCGATGCCAAATGAAAGCAGGGATGCAATGAAATTTTCAGTCAGATATGTCGTGGCTACCCAGGCTGAAAATGCAATGGCGGCATGTCCGCTCGGCATACCGCCTCTTAGAGGTAGTCCTTTGCCGAAATATGACTTCGTTATAACTACAAGTATAATGACAAGAAGAAATGCTATGCCGGCTATCTCCTCCCTGGAATGCTTTGTGATATAGATCCCGTTTCTGAAAACATCTTTCAAATAAGGGAACAGTATTATATACCCTATCACGGCAACACCAAAGGAAGTTACCAGCACGGCGCCGGCAGCAACATCCTTGGCTATACGCGCCTTTTCACTGTGATCGGGAGAGATAATGTCGACAACCGTTTCTATTGCCGTATTGAACAGCTCCGCCAAAAGCACCGCGATAACGGAAAGGGAGATGATGAGGAACTCGGTCTTTGTAAGCCCAAGGATATAACTCATCAATAAAACACCGGCAGCGCTGAAGAAATGATACCGCAGATGACGCTGCGTCTTTGCAGCATGGAGTATACCCTCAATTGCGAAATTAGCGCTCCTCAACCATTGCTTTAACGGCATAAAGCCTTCATCTCCAAATAATAATTATCCCTGCAAAATCTCCGTCAGCTCTCTGATCAAAACCGCATTTTCCCTGTGAGATCTCAAGGCTATTCTCAAGTATGTATTATCCATTCCCTGAATATTGGAGCAATCCCCGAGCAGCAAGCCTTTTCTCTTTAATTGCCGGTATACTTCTTCCGCCTTGTCCAGTTTCACAAGATAGAAATTTGTTTCAGACGGGAAAAAATCAATCCCCAATTTCTTAAAACCTTTCTCAAGGAACTTTTTCTCCTGTAGTACGACTTTGAACGTCTCTTTTACATAAAAAGCGTCCTTCAGCGCTATAACTGCGGCCCTCTGGGCAAGGCTGTTTACCATGCTCAACTCCCCGCATTTCCTTATCTTACCGGCAATATCCTGATGGGATACGCCGTATCCTATCCTCAATCCGGCAAGGGCATAAAAAAACGACATCGTCCTCAGCACAATTAAATAAGGATTCCCGCCGACTTCATTAACCGCCGAATTATCAGGGCAGAAGTCTATAAATGCTTCATCAACAACAAGATAACATTTCGATTCCTTCGCGGCATCTGCAATCCTTTTTACATCTTCCTTTTTCAACAATCTTCCGGTCAGAAAGTCGGGATTACTGATGACTATCAGGGAGGAAGGATGAGGGATGAAGGATGAAATAAACCCGTCAAGATCAAACCCAAAGTTCTCTTCTTTTCTTAACTCATGCCCCGCAACCTGTAACCCGCAACTCGCGCATACCTTTTTGTACTTGGGATCAGATGGCGCAACGACAAATACTTTTCGTGGTTGCAGCGTACGTATTAGCGAATGCAGGACCCCGGTGCTGCCGTTTCCGCAGAGTATCAATTCCGGGTCTATGCCGTGATATTGCCCAAGCCGCTTTCTCAACCTCCTTGCTTCAGGATCAGGATAGGCGTTAAGATATTTCAGGTGTTTCCGCAGTTCAGCCTTTATCTTTTTTGATACGCCGAGAGGATTTGAAGGCGTGCTGAAATCCATAATTTTCCTCTCCTGAAAATTCAGCTCCTCTGCAAGGCGGTAAATATTGCTGCCATGATTAAATTCATTAAACTCCATGCAAAGATCCTTTCGATAATTGATACATTAAGTATACCTAAAAATTGCAAAACAGGTCCTCAATATGTAAAGGAGACATGATAAAAAACCATTTAGAATGCGCCAAAAAATAATCCATATTCACCTGACGGCACTTTTAACCTAATTTGTACTTTCGATAAATGCATATCGAATAGTGTTAATAGTGCACTAAGGAGTCGTCCGCACTCAGGCGGATTCGCCGAGGAGAACCTAAAAGCTTTTTTATCATGTCTCCCTTCCATACTAAGCAGCTGACGAGTATATGCTAAACTAAATTATGAAATCAACCAGCCCCCTTGTAAACGACCTGCAAAAACTTTACGCCGCCAGGAAAGATGAGATCATTGAGCGTTTAGAAGAATTCAGGCAGTGTTGGAGTAAAAGCAGTGACGAAGAGATATTTAGAGAATTGGCCTTTTGTCTTCTCACACCGCAGTCAAAGGCCAGGTCCTGCTGGAAGGCTATAAGCCAAATGGATGAGGATGACGTCTTGCTGAAAGGCGACGCCGACAGGATCAAACCGATACTGAAAAAGGGCGTCAGGTTTCATAACAGGAAGGCGGAATATCTTGTCAGGGCAAGGTCCCTGTTCATGAAGGACGGCAGGATTTCCATCAAAACTCTCCTGAAGAGTTTTCCCGATATTTATGAATGCCGGGAATGGTTAGTGAAAAATCTGACCGGCCTCGGATATAAGGAAGCAGGCCATTTTCTGCGTAATATCGGGTTCGGAGAAAAAATCGCCATACTCGACAGACACATCCTCAGGAACCTCCATGCACTCGGCGTTATAGATGAATTACCAGAATCTATGAGCAATAAAAGGTATCTGGAGATCGAAAAAAAGATGGCGGAATTTGCGGGAAGGATACATATCCCACTCGATCATCTGGACCTTTTGTTGTGGTATAAAGAGACCGGGGAAATATTCAAGTAATTGTCTGTCCATAAACTCAAAGTTTGTCATCCTCCGGCTTGACCGGGGTATCCAGAACCCATTTAAAAGATTGACATGATAAAAATTTTTAGGTTCTCCTCGGCGAATCCGCCTGAGTGCGGACGACTCCTTAGTGCACTTTTAACACTGTTCGATATACATTTTCCTGAAAGGCACCTTAGGTTTAAAGTGCCTTCAGGTGTATATGGATTATCTTTTGTCGCGTTCTAAATTTTTTTATCATGTCAGTCTTTTAAATTATGCAACTCAGATTCTACAACGTGGCGGTAAATTCCATAGCATGATAGCCTGAGAGGAATTTCTTGCGGTAGACCTTTATTTTGATCGTGTCCCCCTCTTTCCTGTCGAACATGAAAATCTTCACATCATCGATGGTTTCCACCTTCCAGTCGTCAAGCGAGAAAAGGACGTCGTCTTTTTTAACTCCTGAATTCTTTATCCTGCTGCCGGGGATTATTTCCTCAATCCTTAAACCGCCTTCCGCTTCTTTAAGGACGACTCCAAGCTTAAGCGCCGACGGGGCTTGCAGCGGTTCGGGGAAAAGCACATAGTCGGCTATGTCCTCATCGGGAGTTGCTGTTGAGGGTATGAGCGTAACAAAATCTTTGCCGTTCAGTCTAAATAGACGCTTCGGGATACCATAGCCGTGCATGATATGGCCTACCCCTGCAAGGACTACGATCTGGCGGTCGGGGTTTTTCTTCAGAAACTCATCGGCAGTGTGGGCCATGGTTTCGTCCCAAAGCAGCTGCGACTCGTAAAAATGATCGAAATTCGCTCCCTGGTGCTGCCGGTGTGATTTAAAGACCGAATTGAGAAGGCTTTTATATTCTTCGTCAGCCATATCCATGCCTTCGGGAATTTCCCGCTTCTCAAGAAAATCAAGACCGTCAAGCCCCTCTTTGGCAACTTTCTTTGTAATTTCCGACCATTGGTTCAAGGCCACAATGGGTATATTCTTCGCCTTTGCAAATTCGATGATCTCCCTGTAAAGGTTGTAATCGAACTGCCATCTTTTAAAATATTCCGTCGATTTTAAAAACTGCTTTTCATTGATTGCTCCGTCAAGGTAATCGTTAATCGCCTTTTGAAAGGGTCTCTGGAACATCTCCATACCGACGGCAAACTTCCCGCCTTTTTCATGCAGCCCCATGATGACTTTAAGCTGGATTTTATGGTCTTCGTAATTCCCGTGTCTTTCTCCGATGTAAATAACCGGCTTCTTATATATCCGGAAAATGATCTCATCGAGATGCATGGCCTTTTTCGGCTGGATACCTGTCACGGAACCGTTCAGGATAAAGCTCATTCCCTGTTCGGTTTCTTTAATGCTTTTCCCCACATTCCTTCCCTTTTCAAACCTCAGGGAGGAATACTTCCCGTAGTGAAATATCTTCCTGACGGCTGCATCGGCTTCGTCTTTTGAAGCGGCATCCGCTATTGCAATAACCCTTGAAATATTCAGAGGGTTTTTCCTCACTTCCAGAGAAAATCCATGCCCGGGTTTTCCCGACATGCCAAAAAGCCTTTTAAGCACCGGACTGTCGGGGCCTAATATAAGCAGAGAAGACGATTTAATATCCTCATCCGTTATGTCGCTTTCATCCTTTACGGCAAACCCTTCGCCTTTGAAGACGTCTATAAATGAAGCATAGGCATCTTTCTTTTCTTCAGAAATGACGATAAGTCTCTTGTTGTCGCCAAGCAGTCCCGAGATGACGGGAGGAGATTCTTCCTGCGACATCTTTCTCATCACGTCATAATCCGCATCGATAACCATCTCTATTGGGTTTCCGTCCGAGGGTATTTCGATTGTTTCTTTCCCTTTATCTATATGTATATTTTTATTCAATGCTCCTTTATCGGTTGTTATACTCAATGAAAGGTCAAGGGCATAAGGCTCGTCCTTCTGTATGGTCTGGAATGAGACAGTGGGGATCCCCTTTAAAACAATAACTTTCGGGTCGTAGATCTCAATTAAAGGAACCCCTTTCCTGTTGACCCACTGGTTGAAAAACCCTTCGAGGTTCTTTCCTGATTGCCTTTCAAACATTGCCCTCAGATCATCCCATGAAGTCTCCTGAAACCGTCGTTCTTTGGCAATCCCTTTCAGGGCATTGAAAAATACTTCATCGCCGACAAACTTTTTCAGCATATGGAAAACCATGGCGCCCTTGCCGTAGCCGACGGCCTTTGATGCAAAATCCGTTCTGCTTATAAAATCTTTTAGCGGGAACTCTTTTTCGGCATGAACATAATTTGTGTAGTCTGTCAGGATATTCTTTCTATACTGCCGGCCATTCCCTTTCCGGTCCTCATATAGATGGTCCGAGAGATAGGCTGTCAGACCTTCAGACCAGTTCCCTTTTTTAAAATCCACATAAACACTATTGCCGAACCATTGATGCAATATCTCATGGCCCAACGCCGTCTCGGCTATAAAGGGAAGCCTCAAAACATCCTGACCGAGCAGAGTAAACGAAGGCATTGAATATCCTGTAGTCAGGAAATTTTCCACCACGGAAAAACGTTTATACGGATACGGCGCAATAAGACCGGAATAGAGGCTGATATATTTCTTTGCATACTCAAGGTAAGTTTTTGCAAGCCCGGCGTCTTCGTAGAAAAAATAGGCATAAATGCCGATGCCGTTAAAGGAGTCCTTAAACTCGGTATATTTACCTGCTGCAAGGGTTATCTCGTTCAATGGATTGGGAAAGGAGAAGGAAAATTCCCTGCCGGTTGCGGTCTCTGAAACGGTAACGTCATCAGCTTCTGAAACGGCAGTGAATCCCTGAGGCATCAAAGCCTTTAGACTATACAATGCCGTTTCCGCAATCGAGGGATGCCACATACGGGTGAGAGATATCCCTTTGCCGCCGACAAAATTCTTTGTTACAACCCCCGTATTTTCAAGGCCGCCTAATTCATAGCCGTCACCGAAGGTCGCCTCATAATTGATTTCCGCCGAACCTTTGCCTTTGAGTTCAAGTACCTGGTTTTTGCTATCCGGCGCAACCGGCTGGTTGTTCACCTTTACAGACAGGACCTTAAGGTCTCCGAGGGCTATCGTCATCCCTTTCTCCTCCGTCAGCGTGATTACCGCGGTTCCCTTGAGGAGATTCTTCTCAACATCAAAAGAGACGGACAGGTTATAGAGTGGATAAGGTCCGGCTGCTTCCGCCGTGGATAAAAATGATAAAAAAACAAGGAACAAAATAATACATTTTTTCATTTAATATTTTATTATAACCCAAATCAGGCGATTCTTTATTGAATTCCCGGCAGCCGCAGGCCAAAACATGCGGTTAATCCGAAAAATGCAATTAAGCTGTCATAGAAACTGCGGATGTCTAAAATAAATTTATTTTTCGATACCATAGTGTACTTATATAGATGTTTTACCAATATATTTTTATGCAATTGCCATAAACTATCTTTTTAAAAAAACATCTCTACGAGTCATAGACCCTACGGGTCGTAGACGAGTTAAATAAATTTATTTCAGACATCCGCAGTTTTTGGGTTACTAATCATTCGGACGATTCCGGCGCGACTTTCTTGAACCGCTTCGATGCCGGTCCAAAATTGTTCAATATCTCAAAAGCTCTCGGACTGCCGGTATATTCATAGTGTTTTTTCAGGAGCGCTTTCAGTTCCTGCAGCTCCTCGCCGCCTGCAAGAAGAAGGGACTGGACATAGGAATGATTCAACCTGTTAACAAGCGTGTCGGACTCATCGTATATATAAATGATGCCGCCGGACATTCCGGCGCCTACGTTATAACCCACATCGCCTAAAACCACAACCGTCCCTCTGGTCATATATTCGCAAAGGTGTTGCCCTGTACCCTCGATTACGGCAATAGCGCCGCTGTTCCGGACTGCAAAACGTTCTCCGGCTTTGCCGGATGCGTAGAATTCTCCGCCGGTTGCGCCGTAAAGCACGGTGTTCCCGACAATGACATGTTGATGCGGTTCGGAAATCCCCGCCGGTCTGATAACGATCCTTCCTCCGTACATTCCCTTGCCGGCATAGTCGTTTGCCTCGCCGATCAATGTCAGGGAGAGGCCCCTGTGATTAAAAGCGCCGAAGCTCTGGCCGGCAGTTCCTCTGAAAATCAGGCGGATACTATCGGACGGCAGACCGTTGTCCCCGTATTTTTTTGATATATGAAAATTGAGCCGCACCGGCACGCTTCTATCTATATTCCGGATTGCATATTCTCTTTCGACGGATTCCGCTTTCCGGATATACGGGAGCAACTCCTTAACAAGCATATCGTT
>JBAZWR010000121.1:0-8616 GCA_041660325.1 Thermodesulfovibrionales bacterium
GCAGCTTTCTTTCGATTTCATCAAGCTCCACAGGCATACTGTCGATCTCCATTCTCAGTTTTGAGGCGGACTCGTCCATCAGGTCTATCGCCTTATCAGGCAGGAACCTGTCGGTTATATACCGGTTAGAAAGCACGGCAGCGGAAACGAGCGCGGCGTCTTTTATCTTAACGCCGTGATGCACCTCATACCGTTCTTTAAGCCCTCTCAGGATGGAGATAGTATTTTCAACATCCGGCTCTTTGATAAGGACGGGCTGGAATCTTCTTTCAAAGGCAGGGTCTTTTTCAATATGTTTCCGGTATTCATCAATGGTTGTTGCGCCGACACACCTCAGGTCTCCCCTCGCAAGGGCCGGCTTCAGCATGTTCGATGCGTCAATGGCGCCCTCTGCCGCGCCGGCGCCGACAAGGGTATGCAGTTCATCTATGAAAACGATGACTTTTCCTTCCGACTGCTCTATGTCCTTCAGGACGGCCTTTAACCGGTCTTCAAACTCGCCCCGGAATTTTGAGCCCGCAACCATAGAGCCTATATCGAGGGCCACCACTTTTTTGCCTTTTAATGTCTCAGGCACATCGCCTGCAACAATCCTCTGCGCGAGACCCTCGGCTATAGCTGTCTTACCGACGCCCGGCTCGCCGATGAGCACGGGGTTGTTCTTTGTCCTTCTGGAAAGGACCTGGATAATCCTTCTTATCTCATCATCCCGACCTATAACCGGATCGAGTTTGCCTTTCTTTGCAAGTTCCGTAAGGTCGCGGCTGAACTTCTTCAACGCCTGATATTTTTCCTCGGGGTTTTGGTCCGTGACGCTCTGGGCGCCGCGAATTTCTCTCATGGAGGAAAGGATCTTGTCTGATGAAGCGCCGTACCTGTTTAATAAATCGGAACACGGGCCCCCTATATTTACAAGCGCCATGAGCAGATGTTCGACGCTGACAAATTCGTCTTTCAGATGCTGAGCGTTCTGTTCGGCTGTTTCAAAAACCTGTTTCAGTCTCGGTGAAACATATATTTGTCCCAAAGGCGTCGCGCCGATGACCTTGGGGAATTTATCGATTGCAATTTCGACGTCTTTACTGAGAGACTGTGTCTTGACCCCTATTCTCTTAAGAACCTGTAAGGCAATACCCTCGTCATCTGCAAGCAGCGCCCATAGCAGATGCTCCGCGTCAAGCTGCTGATTGCCCTTTTTTTCGGCGAGCTTCTGCGCTTCCTGTAATGCCTCCTGACTCTTTATTGTTAGTTTATCCATTCAATACCTCCTTAACCCGAAAAATGAAATTAAACCGTTAAGAAACTGCGGATGTCTAAAATAAATTTATTTTTCGATACCATAGTGTACTTATATAGATATATTACCGAAATATTTTTTTTGCAATTACCATGAACTATCTTTTAAATAAATTCATCGAGTTAAATAAATTTATTTTGGACATTTGCAGTTTTTGGGTCAATCTTCATGAAAGATCTTTTTGAACCTTTCGACAAAATCCCTTTTGACGTCGTCGTCGAGAACGCTCATCATCTTTTCCATCTCCTGCTGAAAGGCCTCAAGCTTGTGTCTTAGCCTGAGGATTATCTCAACCCCCGACCTGTTGACCCCGAGTTCCCGTGTCAGTCGGAGGATCATTTCCAGCCTTTCCACATCCTCTTCGGAATAAAGCCTTGACCTCTTTGTCCTGCAGGGAGAGATCAGTCCTTCCCTTTCATACAAACGTAATGTCTGCGGATGCACATCCAGCATCTTTGCCACGACGCTTATCATGTATACGGGCTGATTATTGTCCTTTGAATTCTTCATCTCAATAACCCCTTTCGAGGGTCCTCTTTATACAAAGCCTCTATCTCTTTGACCTTCTCTTTTGATCTGACATCCAGATCTTTTGGAACAACAATCTTTACATCAATGTACTGGTTGCCTCTTGTTCCGGTCTTGGGAGAAGGCATGCCTTTGCCGGAGAGTTTTAAACGCTGTCCTCCCTGTGTTCCCGGCGGCAGCGTCATGGATGAAATACCATCTAATGTAGGCACCTCGATCTTTGCCCCGAGTGCCGCCTCTCCAAATGTAACCGGCAGTTCAAGATATATATCGTCGCCTTTTCTTTTGAACGCAGGATGGGGTTTGACCGTTATATCAATGAGAAGGTCGCCTGACGGCCCTCCTCCCATTCCGGCGCCTCCCATGCCCCTTAGCTTGACCCTGGAACCTGTGTCGGCGCCGGCAGGTATTTTTACTTTTACGGATTCCCTCATAATACTTTTCCCACGTCCTCCACATGCAGGGCATACCTTTGTCACTTTTCTTCCGGTTCCGCCGCAGGCCGAACAGAATTGCGACATCTTAAAGAAACCTTTCGATGTCTTTATCCCGCCTGTGCCCTTGCAGGCGTCACAGGACTGGGATGACGCGGCCCCGGTTCCATTGCAGGCCATGCAGTGGACCTCTCTGTTGAAGGCTATCGGTTTTGTAACTCCTGAAAAGGCCTCTTCGAGGTAAAGCTCAATGCCCATGACCAGATCGGGCCCTTTTGAGTAATGGGCTTCAGGTCTTGTCTTAGCTCCGAAAAGGTCCGAAAAGACATCCCCGAACCCGCCGAAATCAAAGGACTCTCTGTATTCATGCCCCTGAAAGCCTTCAAAGCCCGGGCCCCCGGAGCCGAAAGGGGAACTGCCGAACTGGTCATATTGGGACCTCTTTTTCGTATCACTCAATGTACTGTAAGCATCGTTTAATTCCTTGAATTTCTGCTCGGACGCCTTATCCCCGGGATTAAGGTCCGGATGATACTTCCTGGCCAATTTTCTGAATGCCTTTTTAATTTCATCCTGAGAGGCATTCTTATCCACGCCGAGTGTCTTGTAATAATCCTTAACTTCGTTTGCCATTATCTAATCCTTTCAATTCGTATCATATAGATTTAGCAGGTATTTGTCAATATGTATGCTATGAAATATGTAATGCTTTAAAAAATAAAGGAAATTCTGTTATCCTTAAATTAAAAAATAACTTCAGTACAATATTATAATAAAAACTTTTTGCTTTGTTCTTATACAGGGGAATTTATAAGTCCATTCCTATACGGTTGAATAAATGATCCGTAAGATTAAATCAACAGTCGTTCAAGCGCCCCGCCGGTTATTAATAGCCACTGCCGTTTCTTTTCTGATCGCCGAGTCATTAATCATGTATCTTACTCATATTTTGATCCCCCTCTTGCCGATTTATATCAAGGTTCTTTTAGACGTTTCCGTGCTGACTACGCTCGGGTTTTTCATTTTCTATTTCTTTCTCTTCAGACCTATAATTACTCATATCAATGAATGCAAACATGCGGAGGAAACAACGAGGCTTGCCTATCTTGAACTCGATCAGATTTTTCAGACAGCCGCCGACGGAATGCGTATAATCGATAAAGATTTCAATACGATCCGGATCAACAAAACATTTGCAGATATGGCAGGTTTAAGTAGCGATCGGATATTAGGGGAAAAGTGTTACCGTATATTCCCGGGACCTCAATGTTATACCGAGGACTGTTCCTTGAAAAGAATTTTAAAGGGCGAGGAACGCATAGAATTTGAAACGGTAAAGCAAAGGCAGGACGAGAAAAAAATTCCCTGCATTGTTACCGCAACCCCTTTTAGAAACCCTTCAGGAGAATTGATCGGAATCGTTGCGGACTTCAAGGACATTGATATGCGCAAGAGGGGTGAAGAGGAGGTCAAAGGTCTCAAACAGCAGATCGAGTTTATTCTTGGAGCGACAAGGACCGGGCTTGATATAGTTGATTCGGACTGCAATATCAGATATATCGATCCTGAATGGCAGAAGTTGTACGGACCGCCCGACGGGAAGAAGTGTTATGAGTATTTTATGGGAAGGAACGAAGTCTGCCCCGGTTGCGGCGCTGCAAAGGCATTGAAAACAAAAACAACGGTTGTAAAAGAAATCGTTTTAGTCAAAGAAGGAAACAGACCCGTTCAGGTAACCTCAATCCCTTTTGTGGGACCTAACGGTGAGTGGCTTACGGCACAGGTTCATGTTGATATCACGGAACGCAAGAAGATGGAAGAAGAACATCTGAAGGTTGCAAAACTTGAATCACTCGGGGTTTTGGCGGGAGGGATAGCTCACGATTTTAATAATATTTTGACTGCAATAATCGGCAGCGTCGGTTTTGCAAAATTATGTGCCGGCGCGGAAGACGATATATATGAGGCTTTGACGGTTGCCGAGCAGGCTGCTATGCGGGCAAAGGACCTGACCCATAGACTGCTTACTTTCTCCAAAGGCGGCGAACCTATCAGAAAGATCGTTTCGATCTCCAAGCTATTGAGAAACACCGCCGGCTTTGTGCTGAGCGGCTCATCCGTTCGTTGCAGGTTCATGCTTAAGGATGATTTGAGTTCTGTAGAGGTTGACGAAGGGCAGATAACACAGGTTCTCGATAATTTACTTCTCAATGCAATACAGGCCATGCCGGAAGGTGGAACGGTCGGCATCGCCGCTGAAAATATAATAGCAGATGCAAATGACGGTCTGCCCCTGACAAAGGGGAAATACGTAAAGGTGTCAGTCTCGGATCAGGGATGCGGAATCCCGAAAGAGAATATTGAAAAGATATTTGATCCCTATTTTACAACCAAGGGAAAAGGGAGCGGTCTGGGATTAACAACGGCATATTCTATTATTGAGAAACACCGCGGTTATTTAAAGGTAGAGTCCGAATCAGGTAAGGGGTCAACCTTTACCGTCTATCTGCCGGCCAGTGAATCTCCCTTACTAATCGAGAAAAAAGAGTCCGAATATTTTCCGGCCGGTAAAAAAGGCAGAATCCTTATTATGGATGATGAAGAGATCATCAGAAACTTTGTCGGAAGGATGCTGGAGAAAGCGGGTTATGAAGTGTCCGCCGCTTCGGACGGTGTCGAGGCGGTTGAATTATATGAACAGGCTGAAAAATCAGGCGAGGCTTTTGACGTTGTTATTATGGATTTGACTATTCCCGGAGGAGCCGGCGGCAAAGAAACCATTCAGCGGCTTCTTAAGAGATATCCCGATAGCAAGGCCATTGTTTCAAGCGGCTACTCCGATGATCCGATCATGGCGAACTATAAGGATTACGGGTTTAAGGCCGTTGTGGAGAAACCCTATTCGATCAATGAATTAACAAGGACCATTGAGGACGTGATCGCGGGTGATTACAATAAACCCGAAAAATTTATTTGACGCCCTACATCAGAAGAAGTATCGGTAAAATATTCCGTGTACCCTTTCGAGATTATCAAGAAATACTATAACCCTGATTCAAAGGCATTTTACTTCCTTATTTGCCACGGCAAAATGGTTGCCGAAAAAGCCCTTACGATCGCACGAAGGGTAAGACGTCTCGGTCCCGATTTAAAATTTATCGGGGAGGCGGCGATGCTGCATGATATAGGAATACTTGTTACTGACGAGCCGTCGCTCGGATGCTACGGGGACAAACCATATATCTGTCACGGATATGCAGGCAGAGAGATTCTGGAAAAGGAAGGGCTGCCCATGCACGCCCTTGTCTGCGAGAGACATGTCGGCGCAGGCATTTCTCTTGCGGATATACGTGAGAAAAATCTTCCTCTTCCCGTAAGAGATATGACGCCGGTTTCGATTGAAGAGCAAATAATCTGTTTTGCCGATAAATTTTTCTCAAAAGATGAAGAATTTCTGCTGAAAGAAAAACCCCTTGAAAAGGTCAGAATGGGGATCGCAAAATTCGGGCAGGAGCAAATGGAACGGTTTGAGGAATGGGTGAAGCTGTTCGGTCGTTAATGCATATGACGGACATAGTATTTTTGCTTTCTCCTCGGCGAATCCGCCTGAGGCGGACATTTTCGGGCTGCCACCCTCCGAGGAGTTGTCGTTTTTTTAGTAGGGACAAATTGAAGAGTGGCTTCAGACGGCGTCCCATCATACATACTATTCACTATTCAATGTTCTTATCATCCTTTCGCACACAGGACATTCGCTTGTTTCCTCTGTGCCATCTTCCCATTTTATCAATATTATGCTTGAGCACCAACACACAGGGCAAATGATATAGTAGGCTTCGCCAAAGCCTTTTTCATCACTATATCTCAATGTTGATTCAATAAAAAAACATCTCATACATTATTTTATCATTCAATCTCTATTTTTGTTGATTTGATTACATCTATTAGCCAACAAATTCTTCTAATCTATATCGCTCTCCCCTTCTCACAGAAAGAAATGTTTTTTCCGGAACCAAGAATAGGGTTTGTTTTCTCAGAAAATTACCACCCAAGTGATCTCTCTGCAGACACGCATAACACCTCCTACTGATTAAAACAAGAAAGGCTTGACGATTCAAAACTTCTTCTTCTAAGTCGCAAACCTGGATATCATAGCTCGTTGCGCAGTACATACACCAGTCCTCAGAATTGAATGGCCATAAACTTTAAGAGGTACTCGACGGAATCTTCAATGAAAAGGCGAGATGGGAACCCGTGTGTCTTAGTTCATTTTATAGGTTCTTCAGTTTGCTCTTTCATTTTTTTATATAATTCCATCAGTTTTTCCATGTGATGTTTCTCTTCAAGTGCGAATCTTTCAAAAAGTTTTTTTGTTTCTATATCGTCAGCTTCTTTTGCAAGGTTAAGATAGAAATCGACAGCTTCTGACTCTTTGTCTATCCCTATTTTAAATGCATTAAACATTTTTTCATTCATGATGTATCCTCCTCATACGGGTTAAGTAATTATCCCACAAAAAATTCATAGGTTCAAGGAATCAGTTGTAGATCATTAATTCCGACTGAAATCCTATTGAAATTATGACTTATTGGCAAAAAAGAGAGCACTCTTACAGGAGGAACTAAACATTGTTTTGAAACTTCTTTTGATGCATAATTCTATATGGACTATTGCTTATGGGACGCCCGTCTATGCGAGTTAAGTACAGGAAGGAACAGAAAGTAAGGCTACTTGTCCGACATACACCGTAACAGTTGTTTACATTCTATTTGTTTTTCCCTCCGTTACTTTGACTGTTTCAGTTTGTACATCATTTTATCTGCATCAGTTAGCAGTTTATCAAGGGTTTGTGGATTTTCAGGATCATGATAGGCAACACCAATACTTGCTGATAATTTGTACTGCTTCTTGATTGTAGCCTTTTGGTTCTTTAACGCTTGTTCCAAGTCCGGCTTGACCGGACAATCCAGAAGCTATTGAAAACACCGGATTCCCCGATCCCTCCAAAAGAACGGCGGGCAAGCAAGTCGGGGAATGACCGACTATTTTAACGTCAATTTATACACGGACACTAACTTAAGTTTTTTATTATATCTCACTCTTTCTTCATAACATCATCAGCCCAGCTCAAGGCTGCTGATACGGTGGGAAACCCGATGATGCTTGTAGTCAGGATTAAGGCATGATATATTTCATCCGGTTTGGCACCTGCGTCAAGTGCTCTTTTTGCATGAGAATGAACGGATCCCTCAGACCTGATTGCGGCCGCAGCAGCGAGCTTAATCAACTGAGCTGTTTTTGCGTTAATAGGGCCAGCGGTACTCGCCACTTTCCCGAGATTCTTTGCTGCTGTAAAAAATTTACTGAACCTCTTCTTGATACTCAGATACTGATCCGGCAATTTTGACATTGCATCCACCTCCTCATTTTATACAAAGTTCTTGTGATATCTTTGTCCCCGGTTACCAGATACTTTGCTCTTCCACGGATGGCAGTCTCTATGATGATATCGTCATCGGGATCACGACACAATTTTGTGCCGGGTTTTATTGTTACACGTTCTGCGCGGGTCATTATGGATGAAACTAAATCGTTGATCTCTTGCCTGTCGATTCGATACTTGAATAAGAACTTCGGACGGCTAAAGACTTCATACAGCTCTAAGACTTGTTGTTCTGAAACGACAATTTCGAATTTATCTTCTCTCCATTTGTCAACGAGCCTGGCGGCGGTTTTTGATGAGGCGATCAGTGAAGAAATCCAGATATTTGTATCAACTACGGCCTTAATTGGCACGCCTTGCACTGCGGATTTCCTTGATAGCTTCCGCTATATCTGCCTCAATTTCTTCAGGGGAAAAACGGGCCGCTTTACTGCGGATAGACTTAAGCGCTCTGTCGAATCTTTCTTGCCAGTCCTCATCATTGAGTATCTGTATCTTTACCTGTTGCTTGTCCTTAAGGCGAAGCTTTTTTATCGGCTTAAAAACGCCGCCTTCAAAAACAGCATCTATTACTTTAGACATGATTTCATTGCCTCCTATTTGAATCAAATTTACCATATAAACGATTCTCCTGTCAAAACAAAGGAAATTTATGGATAAATTGTTGAAAATTGTCATCCTGATGTTGTTCCTGCCGGATTATTCACAAATTTTCCTTATTGAACCGAGAATGTCCGTCTCAGGCGGATTCGCCGAGGAGAAAGCGAAAATAGTCTATCCTCGGTTGCTGTTGCCAATTTTATGAATAATCCTGGGTAAGAGGCGAGTAAACGGGCCGTTACCATATTCGTTGAAATTGAATAGTGAAAGTACTCAGGCATATTTTTCGGCATAATTTCAATATACAATCCTCT
>JBAZWR010000122.1:0-8610 GCA_041660325.1 Thermodesulfovibrionales bacterium
GTGACTCTACCCAGGTTGTAGGAAACGTTTCTGAATTATATTGTTGCCGAGTCAAAGAACTTCTAACCCAAACATTTCTATCAGCTTCAGATCATCTTCTGGACTTCTGCCGTGGGTGGTAAGATAATTACCGGTAATCATACCGTCGGCCCCTGCGGCAAATACAAGCGAGTTGAACTCTCTCAAGACCTGCAATCTGCCGCCGCAGATCCTTATCTCTTTTTGGGGAAGGATAAACCTGTACAGACTCACGATCTTCAATGCCTCAAAGGGATGGAGAAGGCTTCCGCCATCCAGGGCGCTGCCGGCTATGGGGATTAGAAAATTTATCGGGACAGAGTCGACGTCAAGTTCCCTTAAAGCAAAGGCCATATCTATCCTGTCCTCCCACATTTCACCGATACCGAAAAGTCCGCCGGAGCATATGGATAGCCCGGTAGATTTAGCCGCCTGTATAGTCCTGATTTTTTCGGCATATGTGTGAGTACTGCATATTTGAGGGAAAAAGCGTTCCGAGGTTTCCAGGTTGTGATGGTAACGATCAAGGCCGGCCTTTTTCAGGAGTAACAACCCGTCTTCTTTCAGCAGGCCGAGGCTTGCACACGGCAGAAGACCCGTCTGCCTGATGCCGGAAATCATCCCTGCTATTTCCAATAAATCCTTATGGGTAACAGACCGTCCGCTTGTTACGATAGAAAACCTCTTGGCGCCGGCATTCTTTGCCTCAAAAGCTTTATAAAGTACCGCCTCTTTTTTAAGTAAAGGATAGATTTCGATTTTGGCCCTGCTTTTTGCGGACTGTGCACAGAAGCGGCAGTCTTCAGTGCAGGCACCTGATTTTGCGTTTATGATGGAGCAAAGACCGACCGTGTTCCCCCGGAAATGCGCCCGTATTTTATTCGCAGAGGCAAAAAGATCAAAGATGTCGGAATCGGGGACTGAAGAGATAGTGAATGCCTCTTTTCTTGTTAGGGACCCTCCTTTCAGTATATGTCCTTCAAGACATTTAATCTCCGCCGAAAGATCCATTACCATCTCCGCCGGGAAACCGCAGCCTCTCAACAAAAGGGATTAGTTTTATTGTTACCTTTACTCTGCCGTTCTCTTTCAGCCAGTAATACACCTCAAAGATGTCGCTTACACCGAAAGAAAAGGGCTGGTATAAAGGTCTTATCTCATAACCGATAGCATTCCCGTTATTATCCATAATCCTGCTCAGTTGCGACCGCCAAAAGGCATGATGGAAACTAACAAATTTTTGCGCCTGTTCCAAAGCTTCTTTTGCGGATACGCCCTTTTTTATCCTGAAGTCGAAATCCGGTGCAAAAGGCTCAAGGGTATAACCGTCGCCTTCAAGGTCGAGTATAGCGATGGTTTCAACATCATCTGAAAACCTTCCGCCATAGAGGACCAGGCTGAATGTGCCCGTAATTTCCTCGGGGCTTGCCTCTATTGTCTTCAGCGGTTTATCAAAAGCAAAAGAAGAGGGAATTCCGGCAAAACCGAAAATCATACAAACTATAACCGCAACCGGCAAGGCATTATGATATCTTATTCTCATGGATAGCTCCTTTCTCCAACAAAACGCAGCAAAACAAGTTCTCAACTTGAAAGGGAGATATGATAAAAAAACTTTTAGGCGACTCCATAATGTACTATATATCACGGTTCGACACACATTGATCTGATAGATACAGAAGGTTAAAAGTGCCGTCAGGTGAATATGGATCAATTTTTGTCGCGTTTAAAAGGTTTTTTATCATGTCTCCCTTTCATCTTATGCAAATAATGGGTTTAATTTAAACATAGCATCTGCATCGTCAGTTTGTAAATCTCATATGCTATAATTTTTCATGTCCATAAAGCTTATCATATTCGACCTCGACGGAACGCTTGTCGATACAAGCAGGGATATTACGAATGCCCTGAACCATGCCTTAACATCCCACGGGCTGAACAGTCTTACAGTAGAAGAGACGAAGCGCTTAGTCGGTGAAGGAATCACAAGACTTGTCGAAAAAATAATCGGAGAAAATAAAACATGGGAAAGAGAAGATATAATAAAAAAATTTCTTGCCTATTATGAAGAGCATCTCGTAGATTTTTCTTATAGTTATCCTGATGTAAAAGAAACTCTAAAAAAGCTGAAGGGGTATACAAAGGCGGTTATATCCAATAAAAGGGAAAGCCTTTCAAAAAGAATTTTAGAAAAACTGGACCTGCTGCGGTATTTTGACATGGTTGTCGGAAGCGATACAACCCCTGAAAGAAAGCCCTCGCCGGTCCCCATACTATATGTGCTCGGACACTTCCATTTTCAGCCGGATGAAGCCGTAATAGTCGGCGACAGCAATTTTGACATAGAAGCAGGCAAAAATGCCGGGGTGAAAACCGTTGCCGTTACATACGGATTCAGGGACAGGCGATATCTCTCTGAAGCCGCCGACATAATAGATGACATGGGGGACCTCCCTGCTCTTCTTGACAGAAGTTCTTTCAAACTCATATAATTTTTATTCAGGCTTGTTCTCATAACAATCAGTGTTTTAAGGTTATTTTTTTATTTGCGCCTGTAGCTCAGTTGGATAGAGCAACTGCCTTCTAAGCAGTAGGCCGTAGGTTCGAATCCTACCAGGCGTACCATAATTGAGCGTATGCAGAATTTGCGGGTAAAATACAAAAGCAATCGGCTATAATGTCTGATATATTTGCATAGAATTGTTTTTTGCCCGGTTTTTGAAGCAGCTTTAAGATGGTGAGTGTAGTTCAATTGGTTAGAGCACTGGACTGTGGCTCCAGGTGTTGGGGGTTCAAGTCCCCTCACTCACCCCAAAAAATTTGTATCTTAGAGTTATGAGTTAAGGGTTTTTCTCCGAACGAATAACGCTGAACGCCGAACTTAGAAGCTGCGCCTGTAGCTCAGTGGATAGAGCATCGGCCTCCGAAGCCGAGGGTCGGAGGTTCAAGTCCTCTCAGGCGCGCCAATTATCATAATATGGGCCGTTAGCTCAGTTGGTAGAGCAGCTGACTCTTAATCAGCGGGTCGCAGGTTCGAATCCTGCACGGCTCACCATATTTTCTGAAAACATGACTTATTATTTGCAATCTCAAACCTTCAGCCCTCTTCTTAATCTCTCTATTGCCACCATCAGGAGTGAAATTGCCGCCGGTGTGATACCGGGGATACGGCTTGCCTGGCCGAGGTTTGCAGGTCTTACTTCCTCGAGCTTGCACAGGACCTCCCTTGAAAGTCCGTTGACCGTTTTATAATCAAAATCCTCGGGTATCTTCTTCCCCTCAATTTTTTTAAGCCGCTCGGCAAGGTGCATCTGCTGACTGATATATCCTTCGTACTTGATTTGAATTTCCACCTGTTTTTTGACGTCGGGAGTCAGCGTCAAATCAGACGGAGAATTATCGTCTATGAATTGATAGGTTATCTCCGGCCTTCTTAAAAGTTGCTCAAGGGCTTCGCTCTTATCTTCTTCAAATTTGATGCGGGTCTTTTTCAGACGTTTGAGTTCCTCCCCGATTGACCTTCTCTTCTCAAGAAACCTCCGATAGACCTCTTCATCGAGAAGCCCGATTTCATTTCCCTTATCCATCAATCGCAGATCGGCGTTATCGTGCCGCAGGAGGAGTCTGTATTCCGCCCTCGAGGTGAACATCCTGTAAGGCTCATTCGTTCCTTTTGTGACCAGATCGTCAATCAGCACGCCTGTATATGCCTCGTGCCTTCCAAGGATCAGAGGCTCCTTGCCTTGCAGTTTCAGGGCCGCGTTAATGCCTGCCATAAGACCCTGTGCGGCAGCTTCTTCATATCCCGAGGTGCCGTTGATCTGTCCTGCAAGAAAAAGACCTTCGATGATTTTAGTCTCAAGGTTGTGTTTGATCTGGGTTGGAAAAACAAAATCATATTCAATAGCATATCCCGGCCTCATGATCTCCGCCTCCTCAAGTCCGGGGATGGTCCTCACAAACCTTACCTGTACATCATAAGGAAGGCTTGTCGGTATGCCGTTCGCATAATATTCCTTTGTCTCAAGTCCCTCGGGCTCAAGAAAGACCTGATGGCGGTCACGCTCTGCAAACCGCACGACCTTGTCCTCAATGGATGGACAGTATCGCGCGCCTATGCCCTTGATCTTCCCGCTGTAAAGCGGAGACCGGTCGAGGTTCCCGAGGATAATTTCATGGGTATTTTTATTGGTATAGGTTATGTAACATGGCAACTGCGGATTGGTGATCCTTTCCGTGCTGTGAGAAAACGGCAGAGGCGGATCATCACCGTACTGAGCCTCTGTTTTGGAAAAATCGATTGTTTTCGCGTCGAGCCTCGGCGGCGTGCCTGTTTTCAGCCGCCCCATCTTTAGTCCTAATTGCTGCAAAGAATCCGACAGCCCTATCGAAGGGACTTCCCCGGCCCGGCCTGCGGGAAAATTCTCAAGTCCGATATGAATTAATCCCTTGAGAAAAGTCCCTGTCGTTACAACAGCCGCCCTTGCACCATAGAAAATCCCAAGCGTGGTAAGGACTCCCTGCACCTTCCCGTCCTCAGCAATTATCTTATCGACCAATGCCTGTTTGATATCGAGATTCTTCCGTGTCTCTATTGACTTCCGCATCTCAAGCCTGTACAGGACCCTGTCTGCCTGCGCCCTCAGAGACCAGACTGCGGGGCCTTTTGACATATTCAGCATCCTGAACTGGATTCCCGCCTTGTCAGTCACCTTCGCCATCTCGCCGCCGAGTGCGTCTATCTCGCGGACAAGGTGGCCCTTTGCAAGCCCGCCGACAGCAGGGTTGCAGGACATCTGTCCGATCGTATCGAGGTTTATGGTAAAAAGGCAGGTTGAAAAACCCATACGCGCGGCTGCCAATGCAGCCTCGCAGCCTGCGTGTCCCGCGCCGATAACGACAATGTCATAATCACGGTCCCTGTACATGCTTTTACTATAAAGGATTCATCCGGACTTGTTCAATTTACCAGTGTAGTGTTTCCAACGCTTCTTTACATATGTTTCGAGTGTTTTGAGTCGTCATTTCCGCAGTCCTTAGGCGGGAATCCAGAGTTTCTTTGTTTCTTAAAGACAATGGATTCCCGATTACTACCCCGGGAATGACGACAAATAGATTTTTTCAAGGGCTTCTATGTAAAGTTATTTCTGTAACACTACACTATGTATTCAGGATTAAAGAACGAAGAGATCGGAAAACTCTTTGGAGGGATACATTACAATGCCGTCACAAAGGCATCAACGCAACTGACAGAGAGAATGGGGAAAAATCGACAGTTAAGAAAAAGAGCGCAGGAGGTTTTCTTATATCAAGACCTGACACAAAGATGCGCTACGGTTTCTAAAACTTGACTATAATAGTTCTCACAGGAGTCCACGTTTTTACGTTATCAGATTATTCCGCTTGTTTCCTCAGAAAATTAGCATGCTCTACGATCTGACAGGGATGCGGCATGCACCTACTATTTAATAGTTATCAGAAGTATAGAGTATTAACAATTTATGGGAGAAATATTGAGGCTTTTTCGAGAAGTTGCACCTGGCGAGCCCATGGGGATAGTAAATGCCTCAATTTATCCTTTTTCTCGACCAGTCAGTTCGATGTGATATAGGGGGTCAATTTCCCCTGCATTATGACCATTCAAAAAAATGAGGAATCGTACTCCACATAAACGGGTACTCCTCAATCTGTGCCTGAAGACGGGAGAGGTATCTCCGGAAACCCTCTTCAGGGGTGGAGTATTCTCCGATGGGTATAAAGTCCAGTCGGTATCCCCCATGCTTCATGTTATTGAATAGGTAGAAAAAGACAGGGATCTCGTACTTAAGAGCAAGCCGGAAGGGAAATACATGAGGGCAAATCGAAAGACCGAAAAGCGAAACTGTTGCATCTTTTCTTGTTGGACCAGGAAAATCTAAAGTCAGCGCAATTAGACCTCCTTTCTTGACATGGCTTACAAGGTGCTTTTCCTGTTTTCGAGACACTAAGACTACACCAGAATCATTCAGAAACATGACCTTTTTGCTTCGAAAAGGCTTCAGCACCAAAGTGCCGGCATTGTAAAGGTGCATGACATATTCCTTAGCAAAAAGAATCTTCAAGTTGAAATGCATTCTGTACAGCATATATGAATTTAGTGCCGGTCCATAATGGGCTCCGAGAACAATTGCTCCTTTCCCACCCGCAAGTGCATTCCTAAGTGCTTCGGCGTTCCACGTGGTAACGTATTGATCGAGGACAGAAGGTGCCTCGCAAAAAACGTATCCCCAGACACCATCCTTCCCCTGCTGGGTGAAGTATTTCACGAGGTACAGTAGAGCCGGCAGAGGGCTTCCAATATGCCGTGCGAACCTTGTAATCGCCCCCCACTGACCAATTCTTAGAAACATGAAGAATAATCCTATAGCAATACCCATACTGTTCAACAAAAATGCCTTAAAGGGTACCACGCGAATAGAAATGCCTATCAATCGGATAGCAAGAAACTTCACATTCAACCCAAGTCGTGTAATGCTTTTAACTGTCAGAAGACTCATGCTCTCTCGCTCAACACCGCTCAGCCCTTAAAGATTATTCTCGACAGCTCTGAGTAATTCAAGCTGTAATAAATAAATTATACCAGGTTCAATCCTCGCGTGTTACAGGAAGGATGATGAAATCCGCCCCAGACTATCACAAGTGTTTGGTTTAAATCATATTCATTGTTATTCGTCATACGCCGAATATATCTCTTTGCAGGTTAACCAAACATCCCCAAAGATAGTAAGGATTTAACCGGTTTCTGACTATGTCACAGGTTGTTTGTATTCCTGTAATTTACTGTTGGGCTGTCTTGTGCAATAATTATTCATAAGAATGGGGGGATGAAAGATGAATTCATTCAGAATTATTATCAGCGTTTGCTTCATGGTATGTATAATCCTCGTTTTTTCTATGGATAGCCGCGCAGAAACACGGATGGACATGCAGAGTGCACTCTTTCAGGGACAGCCTATGCAGCGGGAGGGCTCCGGAACAAGCTGGCTTCCGGATTCGTCATCCCTGCATGGGCATCATTTCATATCCGGATCATGGGATTTCATGTTGCACTGGAATGTATATCTCCGCTATACCAACCAGGACGCGGGGAGTGACGGCACAAGAGGGAAGCAGCATTAATCCGCCGCGCCAATTAGTTTTTAGGTTGAATAGTTCGCTTGTGAATTTTCACTTCTTTCAACTCGTCGAAATGGTTTGTTCGCAGGTGAACAGGAAACCGTGTGAAAATCACTGGTACGCTGTACGGGGTTAGAACCGTGATTGGCACGATTAAATATACCTGGAGCAAAAAAGCACCTTGCATGATAAAATAAGCGTATGAAAAATAGGGACCACTCAACTACTATGAGAACCGTTCGGGAAATCAAGGATATCCGGTAAAAAGGATATAAAACATGCTGAACTATAAAAAAATATTCCTCGGCAACAGCTGCAACAATCGATGTCTGCATTGTTCATACAGGCAGAAAGATACGTCAAGCGCTGATATCAATACCATCCTTCATTCGTTAAATCAGAAAAAAGAAGAGAATGCGCTCTTTTACGGCGGTGAACCTGCATTGCGGAATGATCTGTTTCAGATTATTAATGCAGCCAAAGAAAACGGTTACAGGAGAATTAAGCTCTTGACCAACGGCCGGGCCTTCTCTGATATCAATTTTCTGTATCAGACAATAAACGCCGGATGTTATCTGTTTGAAATAAAACTATGGGGGTCTAATCCTTCACTCCATGATTATCTTACCCAATCGCCGAATTCTTTTGAGGAAACTATCAGCGGACTGGAAAATCTGGCCAACCTTCCCTATGACAAATTTGTCTGTGTGCGCATTCCCGTCTGTAAAGAGAATTATGCCGATGTGGAAAATACCGTGGCAACTGCACTGAATTTCGGCGTTAACCGGTTAATCCTTTCCATGCAGGACCATCGATTAGTCTTTCACACTGTTCTCCCGCATATCAAAAATGCGATAAACATAAGCATCTTTAACCGCATCTGGGTCCTGACGGAAGGGCTTCCATTCTGCATCATGCACGGACTGGAACAGCATATGAATGAGATTTATCAGGGTTGGGACGCGCTCTATGAAAAGACCTTTAAACAACACGGACATTGTTTTAAATGCGTTTATAAAGAACTTTGTCCGGGGGTGGAAAGCGATTATCTCGAAAAACATGGAGATAAAGAATTCTCTCCCGTGCCGGCTAATAAATATTCAAAGGACATAAAGGCATTATATGAATAAAAAGAAGGTAATTCTTGTCTCCTTTAACTGGGCCGGTCATTTCTCTCTGGCCCTTGGATATTTAAAGGTCTATGCCTTGAAAGACTCCTTTATTCGTGATAATGCCGAGATGGAGATTATCGACTTTGATACCGAGACGCTGAATGTCCAGCAGGTTGTTTATTATCTTATCCAGAGCAAACCGGACATCATCGGTTTATCCTGTTATTGCTGGAATATAGAAAAGGTACTGGATACCGCAAGGATAATGAAGACGATCTCCCCGGAGTTAAAAATTATTCTCGGCGGGCCCGAGGCAGGACCTGTC
>JBAZWR010000123.1:0-8591 GCA_041660325.1 Thermodesulfovibrionales bacterium
AGTCGGCGTCCATAAACACATAGGGTCTCAGATAACAAAGATCGCGCCTTTTGTCGACGCCTTAAAAAGGATTTTAATTCTTATAGACAAGCTTAATGAACAGGGGACGGAGATAAAATACCTCGACGTCGGCGGCGGCCTCGGCATTTCTTATAAAGACGAAGAACCTCCGGTGCCGAAAGACCTTGCCAATAAACTTATCCCCCTGCTTGAAGGCAGAAAATTGACACTTATCATGGAACCGGGCAGGTCCATTGCCGGAAATGCAGGCATACTCGTGACAAAAACCCTTTATCTGAAAGAGGGCGAGGACAAAGAATTCGTTATCGTAGATGCGGGGATGAACGATTTGATAAGACCCTCTTTGTATGACGCATACCACCGGATAGAGCCCGTCGTTAAGAATAAAAGGGAAACGGTACTAAGTGATGTTGTCGGCCCGATATGCGAATCAGGCGATTTTCTTGCCAGGGGGAGAGAACTAAACAGAGTGAAGCAGGGAGAGTATCTGGCTGCCATGAGCGCCGGCGCCTACGGGTTTTCGATGAGTTCAAATTATAACAGCAGGCCGAGGGCTGCCGAGGTTATGGTAAAGGGCAAAGAACATTTTCTGATAAGGAAGCGGGAGACATACGAAGACCTTGTAAGGAATGAACGGATACCTAAGGTTTTGAAATGATAATTAACTTCACTAAAATGCACGGGCTCGGGAATGATTTTATCCTGATAGACTGCCTGCAACATTCGTTCGGCCTTGACCGTTCGGTCACCATGGGCGACTCGCTGAGGCGAGCTTTCGGCGAATCGGCAAAAAAACTTTGTGACAGAAGACTCGGAGTAGGCGCCGATCAAATCCTTATCCTTGAGCGTTCGGAAACCGCCGATTTTAAAATGTTGATCTTTAACGCCGACGGCAGCGAGGTCGAGATGTGCGGCAACGGCATTCGCTGTCTTGCAAAATACATTTGGGACAGGAAGCTTTCCGGCAAAAACGTTCTTGCTATAGAAACGCTTGCCGGCATCATCAAACCCGAAAAAGCCGGAGAGATGGTAAAGGTCGATATGGGTGAACCGATATTCGAGCCGGAGAAAATCCCCGTTCACCTTCTTCATCCTTTAGCCCTCATCCCTCATCCCTCAGGCGGTATAGTTGATTATCCCCTGCGGATAGCGGATAAAGAATTCAGGATTACCTGTGTTTCTATGGGGAATCCTCATGCCGTAATTGTCGTTGACGATGTTGCAAACTTCCCTGTAACATATTACGGGCCGATGATTGAAGCCCATGCGATTTTTCCCGGGAAGTCTAATGTTGAATTCATTGAAATTATTTCAGGGAAAGAAATTAAAATGAGAGTGTGGGAAAGAGGGTCCGGTGAGACAATGGCCTGCGGGACCGGCGCTTGCGCGGCGGCAGTTGCGTCGAATATAAAAGGCCTGACTGTCGGAAATGTTACTATCCATCTGCCCGGCGGCGACCTTCTCATAGAACGGGCTTCAGACAATCATGTTTATATGACGGGACCCGCGGTTGAGGTCTTTGAAGGTATAATAAGACAATAAAACGATTGGGAAATATAAAACATGCCTGCAGAAAATAATTCAGGGCAAATGCCGTATGGGTTGAAGTTCGTATGAACCAGCATATTAAAGGAGGCAGCTATGTTTAAAGGGTCAATAGTTGCGATCGTAACGCCTTTCAAAAAAGGAAAGGTTGATGAAAAGGCATTAGGAGACCTCATAGAATGGCATATATCTCAGGGAACAAACGGCATTGTCCCCTGCGGCACTACAGGGGAAGCTTCGACGCTCGATTATAAAGAACATTACAGGGTCATAGATATAGCGGTAAAGGTCGTCAATAAGCGAATTCCGGTAATTGCCGGGACCGGCGCTAACGCCACCGACGAGACTATCGAAATAACAAAACATGCACAGAAATCGGGCGCCGATGCCGCATTGCTTGTGGCGCCTTACTATAACAAGCCTACACAGGAAGGACTTTACAGGCACTATAAGACGATTGCGGAAAAAATAGATATGCCCCTGGTCCTCTACAATGTGCCCGGAAGGACTGCGGTAAACATCCTGCCGGCAACCGTCGCGCGCCTTGCCGAAATCAGGAACATCGTGGCGATAAAGGAAGCTACCGGCGATATGAAACAGGTGAGCGAGGTTATCAGGCTCTGCGGAGACAGGATAACGGTCATATCCGGTGATGACTTTACAACGCTTACACTTATGGCTCTCGGCGGAAAAGGGGTTATTTCCGTAACCGCAAATGTCATGCCGAAAGAGGTTTCGAGGATGTGCGCATTTATGCTGAAAGGTCAGTACGACAAGGCGCGTGCTGTTCACTTTAAGCTTGAGCCTCTCAATGCGGCGATGTTCATCGAGACTAACCCGATTCCCGCCAAGACGGCATTGGCAATGATGGGCAAGATACAGGAAGAATTCAGGCTTCCGCTCTGCGAGATGTCTCCGGCTAACAGAGAGAAACTGCAGAAGGCTCTTCAGGGACTGAAACTAATTTAGATACTATGTAAGGGAGCAGGCCAAACCCTGCTCCCGTTTTCTGAGACTACGGCAATAACCACGACTACTTGCCGGTGACATGGAGGTTCCTCTGAATCTGTCCCCCAACCTTTTCTCCGGTGCTAAACAGCTCTGAACCGTGTTGTTCATATAAAAAGAAACAAAACGAAAAATTCCGGCTGCTGTCGATTACGGTTTCAAATCCGTACTCCGGCGAGTGAGCGAATAATCATTTGCAAAATAATCTAATCCTGTGGAATAATTTTCAAATGGCAACACTTTCAGATCAGAATATTACCGACAGGAAGAAACCGTATGCTTTTTATCTGTTTTTGGCATGGACTGCCTTTGTTATTTTTTCTTTATTGTTGACTATTCATGATCACCATAAGGCTATTTTACAAGAAGCTGCTATTGAGGCGAGGACTCAATTAGAAGTGAATCTTGAATATAGAAACCTGATTTCCGGGCTCGGAGGGGTATATGCTTCCGTCGATAATATTTCTCCAAATCCCTATTTAAAGATACCAAAGAGGGATATCCTAACAAAAGACGGCGATAAACTGACTTTATTAAATCCTGCATATATGACCAGACTTATGTTTGAAACAATGGGGAAAAAGTCATCGCTGCCATTTATTAATAAAATAACGAGTTTGAATTTTGTTAATCCGGTCAACACACCGGATGAATGGGAAAAAAAATCATTACTTTCTTTCGAAAAGGGACTGAAGGAGGCGAGCGAAATCACATCCATAGACGGCAAACCATATTTGCGTCTGATGAGGCCATTTATTACGGGAGATAGCTGTCTGAAGTGTCACGGATATCAAGGGTATAAAGAAGGAGACGTCCGGGGCGGGATCAGTATAGCAGTTCCATTGGGTCAATATAGCGAGCTTGAAACACGAACACGAAATATCATGCTGCTTACCTATATATTATTATGGTTTCTGGGAAATGTGGGGCTTGTTGTCTTTTCAAGTTATAAGCAAAAACAAGAAAAAATAATTATAGAAAATGAATGGAAATTCAGGACTGTTTCGGAATCGGCAAATGACTGGGAATACTGGCTTTCGGGGAGCAGGCAGATTGAATATATGTCTCCATCCAGTAAGAAAATCACCGGCTATAGTCCCGAGGAGTTTTTAAATAACCCGGACCTTATGACAAGTATTATTCATTCCGAGGACAGGAATTTGTATGTCAGTCATATTAACAATTTTGAAGAAGAACATCATGACGAAATGGAATTCAGGATTATTACCAGGGATGGTCGGATGAAATGGCTGGCTCATATATGTGCACCTTTATACATGCAAAATAAATTTCTGGGCAGGAGGATAAGTAACAGGGACATTACTGACCGTAAAACGACGGAGGCGGAATTAAAAAAATACCGTGAGCACCTCGAAGAATTGGTAAAACAGCGCACGGCTGAATTGGAAAAAATGACTAATGAATTGAGTCGTTCCAATGCAGAGTTACAGCAGTTTGCATATGTTGCATCGCATGATCTTCAGGAACCTCTGCATGTGATCAAAGGTTTTTTAAATTTATTCGAAAAGCGTTATAAAGATAAACTCGATGAGAAAGGCCGGGAGTTCATCAGTTTTACTATTGACGGCGCTAAAAGGATGCAGAATCTTATTCGGGACCTTCTGGAATATTCGCGGGTGGGACACAAGGGCAAGGAATTCAAGCCGACTGAATGTTCCGTAATATTGGAGAGGGTGCTTTTCAATCTAAAAATGGCTATTGAGGAAAGAGGGGCCCAAGTGACTTATGACAATTTGCCGACCATAATGGCAGACGTAACACAATTTACAAGTCTGTTTCAGAATCTTATAGGCAATGCCATAAAGTTCCAAGGCGCCGAAGCTCCAAGGGTCCATATTTCTGCTGAACGGAAAGGTGATGAATGGCTATTTTCAGTCAGCGATAATGGCATCGGAATAGACCCGAAGTTCATCGACAAGATTTTTGTTGTTTTTCACCGACTGCATACCAGAAATGAATATCCGGGTACAGGAATTGGTCTTGCACTGTGCAAGAAGATCGTGGAACACCATGGTGGAAACATATGGGTGGAGTCGGAACTGCAAAAAGGCTCAACTTTCTATTTTACTCTTCCGTTCAAAGAAGTATTTATTTAGAGTCCGTTTTAATCTTATCCCTGTAATGAGAAGCAAGCGGTGAAATTTGGTCCCCGGATTACGCATGCCCTCAAAACTTACGCAATCCACGAGGCTCAATCTGCGTTTTGACGCTGCAAACAGTGCGCTGACGCCGGATTTATGTGTCTCAGCCCTGGTCCATTTTGATGAAATTCTATTGAGGCTGTAAAAACGCGCTGACAAGTTCGATGTCCAGGTTTTTTTCTGCGGCTTCTTTGATGGTGGCGCTTTCCATGTCTGTCAGGTAGGGGAAAATACCGATAACCGGGACGGGACTGATCTGTTTTATGATTTCCGGGTTAGTTGTCTCGGCAAGGGTGTTTTCAGGTGGTTGACTGTAATTGATAATGATTCCTGCAACCCGGAGTCCTTCCTTTATCGCATAGTTGACCGTCAGCATAGTATGATTTATTGTGCCAAGTGACGGTCTTGATACGACAATAAGCGGAAGATTAAAATCTTTTGCCATATCAATGACAAAATAATTTTTTGTAATCGGCACAAGGAGGCCGCCGATCCCTTCTACGACAACTGCTTCATATCTTGCTGAAAGATAATCATATGCTTTCCGGATTTTTCCTAAGTCAACCGAAAGGCCCTCAATTTCAGACGCAGGGAGCGGGGCCAGCGGACTTTTAAAACTGCACGGGGTGATATGCCTGATGTTTTCTTCCATATGGGCGATTGTTTTGATAAACATTCCGTCCGAGGGAACAAGCACATCCCCTTGCTGCAGGCAGCCTGATTCAATGGGTTTCATACCGCCTGTTGTAAATCCCGGACGGGAGATGACCTTGATCAATGCCGCAGTAATAATCGTCTTGCCGACGCCGGTATCAGTGCCGGTTACGAAAAAACCTTTTGCACCATGCACCATGCTCTATACCTTTCCAAGTGCTTCAATCAGCCTCTCAATATCTTCGTCCGTATGCGCGGCAGTTACCGTTATTCTTATGCCCGGTGTTTTTACTGTCGGCGGTCTTATAGCAGGCGCATAAATGCCCTTTTCAAAAAGACGCCGTGATATTCTCAGCGTATCTTTTATGGTCCCTGTCTTTATAGGTATTATCGGCGTTTCGCTGCCCATGATATCAAACCCGAGAGCTGAAAGACTATTCGCAAGCTTTTCTCTGTTTGCCCGGAGTTTAAATAGCGGTTCAGAGTTGTGCTCCACAAGTTCCAGCCCCGCTAACGATCCGGCAACAATACAGGGAGGAAGGGCGGTTGAAAATACAAAACTTCGGGCCGTATTCAATATCCATTGTGTAACGGCGGAAGTGCCTGCAACAAAGGCGCCGTAAGAGCCGATGGCCTTTGAGAATGTGCCCATCTGGATAATCCAGGGTTCGGGCCGGATCTGAAAATGGGAAAGGGCCCCCTTGCCGTTGCCGAGGACGCCTGTTCCATGGGCGTCATCAATGTATAACAGGGCGCCGTTGTTTCGGCAGATTTCATAAATGCCCTTGAGAGGAGCTATATCGCCGCCCATGCTGAAAACCGTATCCGTTACTACGAGATTTTTCCCCGAAGGCCCCTTCTCTATTAATTCCCCGAGATGTGATAAATCCTTGTGCCTGTAAATGTATAGCTTTGCCCCGCTCAATCTGCAGCCGTCTATAATGCTTGCGTGATTGAACTCATCACTGAAAATTGTAAAATCTTTATCCGCTATGGACGGTAAAATGCCCGCATTTGCCGCATATCCGGAATTAAAGACAAGAGAGGCTTCCGTACCTTTGAACAGGGCCGTCCTCTCCTCAAGTTCTTTATGCAGGGCGCATCCGCCGCCGAGGAGCCTTGAGGCGCCGGCGCCAAAGCCGTAGAAATCAATCGCATTCCTTGCCTTTTCTTTGATATAAGGATGCCCGGCAAGACCGAGATAGTCATTAGATGCAAAATTGATGTATTCTTTGCCGCTAATTACTATTACCGGTCCCTGTTCAGAGTCGCGGTCCGTTATATATCTCAATAAATTTTCTTTTTTCAGAATTTCCAGTTTTTCCAAAAACATAGGGTATTTTAACAGAATCAATAAAGACGGATATAAGAATAAAAATAAAATTTCAGGCGGCCTGATTATTTTCTTAAAAATCTATTGACAATTTTTTGAATCATGTGGTAATCTTCCTCTGTTTTTTAATCTTCTCAATGGAAGGTGAAATATGTTAGACATTCAACCTATTTGGCTTCTTGTTTTGGCGATAAACTTTATCGGTCTTATGTTCGTCTTAAATGCCATTCTCTTTAAGCCCCTTATGGAAATCTTCAAAAAACGTGAAGATACGGTCAAGGGAGACCTTAACAGCGCAAAAAATATGGCGGACAAAAGGGAAGAGGGCATAGCCGGACTGAACAGGGAACTTGCCGAATCAAGGACCAAGGCAAAAGAGACGTTTGAAGCGCTCCGCGGTGAAGGAGTGCTAAAACAAAAAGAGGCCGTCTCCGCTTCAGAGGCAGAGGCGGTGACGATGATCGAAAAAGCAAGGGCCGAGATTAAGGCCGATGCTGAAAAGGCAAGAGCCGGCTTAAGGGCTGACATCGATAAGTTCTCGGACGAAATCGTCAGAAAGCTGGTGAAGGTATGAGAGAGAAAATGCAAAATGAAAAATGCACAATGAAAAGTTCAAAATTCGGAATTCCCGCCCCGGCAAGTCGACCCGGTCGACAAAAGTCAAAAATTTTCCCCGTCTTACTGTCCGGTCTTTTTATCCTGACCGTAACATCGCTTGCTTTTGCAAGCGGCGGGGGGGAAGAACATACTCCCCTCTGGAAAGAGTACATGTGGAAAATACTCAATTTTTTACTCCTTTTTATCGTCCTGTACAAATTCGCCAAAAAACCCCTTGCTGATTTTCTCCAGAAAAGATCGGAGACGATAGCAAAGACCCTCCAGGAAGCCAAGGCGGCAAGAGAGGCAGCCGAGAAAGCGCTCAGGGAAGTGGAAGGCAGACTCAAGACAAAGGACGCCGAGATTGAGGCGATAATTGCTGCTGCAAAACGTTCCGGTGAACTGGAGCGCAATACGATCATTGAAGAAAGCGCGAGACTGAAAGAAAAGATAGTGGAGCAGGCCAAAACTAATATAGAGTTTGAACTGAAACAGGCCAAGGAAATAATCAAGGCTGAGGCTGTTGAGTTGGCCATGGAACTTGCCGAAAAGAAGCTCAAGGAGAGATTAACAATAAACGAACAGGAAAGGCTTCTTGATGACTCTTTGGTTAAGATAGGAGGCAAAGGTTGAAACCAGTAAAGCAGGCAAAAAGATATGCAAAGGCATTGCTGAGGAACGTCGGAATGGAGAACGCGCCTCAGGCGCTTACCGAACTCATTTCGGTGAATGACCTTATGGTCAGGAGCAGGGAGTTCAGGAGTCTCCTTATAAACCCCCGGTTTACAACTGAAGAGAAAGCGGGCGTCATCAAAACTATCTCGGAACGTTTAAAGCTTTCCGAGAGCACTCTGAAATTCGTCCTGCATGTCTCTGAAGTCGGAGTGATCGCGGCCCTCTCTGATATCATCAGAATTGCCACCAATTTATACCTCGAAAAGAAAAAGAAGGCCAAGGCCGTTGTGATGACTCCGATTGCAATAAGCAAAGACCGTGAGAACACGCTGAAGGCATCCCTCAAAAAGATAACGGACAGGGATGTGGATTTGGAATATGTGATAGACACTTCCCTTCTCGGCGGAATTCTTGTAAAGATGGGAAGCACCATGTATGATACAAGCATAAAAGGCCAGTTAAGGCTTTTAAAAGATGAGCTAATAAAGGGGTGACATTATGCCAGAGATTAAGACAGAAGAAATAAGCGAACTTTTGAAGAAGCAGATCACGGATTTCGAGAAGAAGGTTGATGTTAGCGAGATCGGCACTGTTAC
>JBAZWR010000124.1:0-8363 GCA_041660325.1 Thermodesulfovibrionales bacterium
CTCAGAAGAACACCGCATTGAAAAGATAGGGACTGCAGAAGAAATTCTCGGGGATGAAGCTTTATTACTGAAAGTAAATCTTATCCATGAGCATGTCCATTACCATGGGCAGACCACCCATACCCATATACATTCCCATTATCTTTTCCACCGGCATTAATAGAAATTGGAGATATTTTGGGCTTTTGTATTTAAGTTGGAAACACCCTGGATCCTCGGGTCAAGCCCGAGGATGACAATCTTAAATGGTTATTTTTGTTTGTCATTCGCTTAAGGCGCCTACTGTTGGCCCGCAGGTCTTAACCAGAAGTAGGTGCATTAAGCAGCGGGAATCCAGTAAGTCTGATGAGTATTTCAATTTTTTTACGAATGAACCCTTATTAGTACTTATTATGATGGCAATCTCTGCACATGGCTGAGATGGTATTGTCAGCCCTTAGCAATTTCACCTGATAATTACCTTTGATTCCCTGATTAGTATTGCTGTAGTGGGCCGTATGGCATGTCAAACACTCGAATTTGTTTTTGTCTGATCCAAAAAGCGGATATTGTGTCCCGCTCTTCCTGCCGATAATAACCATTTTTTCAGGATCCCCGGACATTGATACTGCATCAGGGAAGCCGTTATCGCCGTGGTCTTTCTTGGGATCAAATATAAACCCGTTGGGATGATTGTGAGATGGGCCGCGATCCTGTTCTGCCGAGGCCCAGAAATCAGGATTTGATTCATAGTCATATTCTTCATCTTTTTCGGGATAATTGCTTTTTATCTGTGAACCGAATATGCCGTTATGACATCCAAGACATTTTGAAGATTCTGTCCGGACTTCGTTGTACCGGTTTATAGCAGGTATTCCGGAAGCCTGGCGATTGGAAGCTTCGGCTGTTAATGCAGTATGCGTTTCTTTTAAATCATCAGGCAAACTTGTAAAATTCTTATTGCCGATAGAGGGATTCCATAAAGCAATTTCACCCTTTGCTGAATTTTGTGCATGGCATATGCGGCAATTCTCCGGAGACGGATTGTGAGGTGACTCTTCTATTGACGCCCATAACGTCCCGATAGTACCTAAAACCAAGCAGGTTGTAACCATAATTATGAGGGAAATTGCCCTTTTATTGTTTCGTTCGGCTAAGCCTATGTCTGTTATGTTTTTCATCTTCTTTTCCTCCTGCTCTAATAGAGCGAAACCCGTGCCGGAAAAAGAAGACGTATAACATGTTGATTAATAAGGTTAAAATGAATACATTAAAAAAGTTGCAAAATTAGTGTGCGGTTTTGGTTTAAGAGCAAAATACAGTCAGAATAGTAGAAAAGCGGCTAATTAGTGTCTGTCCATAAAGTCGTATTTTGTCATTGTCCGGCTTGACCGGACAATCCGGAACCTATTGAAAAGACTGGATTCAACGATCGAACAGGAGAATGACGGATTGCTTGAATCGTAGGTTATACACAGGCTCTAATTAGCTGATTTTAGATAATAAGTCGGCAAAATTGTATTGGGAGAATTAATAATTATAAGGTGTGCGGTTTTGGAAAGGTGTGCGTTATGGACGGATCAGCAGCTAATATTGTATTTTTCGATTTTTCTTAAAAGCGCTCTTCTGCTGATTTTTAATTTTTCTGCTGCCTTGCTCCTGTTGCCGCTGCATTCATGGAGCACTTCTATGACATGTTTTTTCACAATATCATCAATGGAATCTTGCAAGACAGGTTTTTTATCGTTAGTTTCTGAAATATAAGCCGGAAGATCTTCCAGTCTGATAAAGGATTCGGATGTCAACATAGATGCCCGTTCAAGGACATTTTCTAGCGTCCTCACATTTCCGGGCCAGTCATAGTTGAAAAGTGCCGTCTGAGCGGGTCTTGATATCCCGAGGATATTTTTACCTGTTCTTTTACTGAAGTTTTCGAGAAAGTGTCTGCAAAGCAAAGAAATGTCATCTTTTCTTTCACGGAGAGGCGGCAATGTTATAGTAAGAGGGGTAAGCCTGTAATACAGGTCTTCCCGGAATCTTCCATTCTTGACTTCTTCCAATAAATTACAGTTGGTCGCAGCAATGACCTTGCAATTGGCTTTCATCGTCTGATTGCTGCCGACCTGCCTGTATTCCCCATCCTGTAGGACCCTTAAAAGGTGCGGTTGAATCTGCAGAGGAAGCTCTCCGATTTCATCAAGGAAAATAATGCCTTCGCCGGCAGCTGCAAAAAGGCCGCTCTTGTCAGCAATGGCTCCGGTGAATGAACCTCTCTTATGACCGAACAATTCAGATTCAATTAGATCTTTCCCGAGTGAGCCGCTGTTACAGGTGATGAAGGGATGTTTTGCAACCGGACTTAATAACTGAATAGCTTTGGCTATTCCCTCTTTTCCCGTACCGGTTTCACCTATAATCGTAACTGTTTGGAAATAAGGAGCTATACGTCTCATGAAATTAAATATCTCAAGCATCTTGGGATTTTTCCCTACAACGCCTTTGAACATGTACTTTGTATAAAGTTGCTTCTCTAATTCTGCCGTTTCAATCCGGAGTTTGATATCCTCGTTTATATTATCTATAGTATTTTTAAAGGGTTCCAGACTATTAAGCGGCAAACGGAAAAAGGCAGAAGCTCCAATTTTAATTGCTTCAACTGCCACTGTCCCATTTGTTCCAAAGATAATAACCTCAATTCTTGGATCTACAGTCTTTATTTCCTTAATGGATTCTATTTTGTTTTCAAGGAGAATAACGTCATAGCTTTTTTTCGTAATTGTTTCGATAAGTGATTTGTCCTCGTGGCATATATCTATTTGATAATCTCTAAGCTGGTTCAGGATATCTTCCTGCTGTGTTTGCAGAGAAGAAATAATTTTTAACATAGTCCACCTCCCTATAAAGAATACAACATTTGAAGAAATTGTCAAATTTTGATAAGTGGCTTTCTAAATGGCTTTTTTAACGTAGATCTCTTTTGCGATATCAGGGTCGATGGCAACGGTTGTTTCATCGATCTGAATGACAAAGGAAGGTTTTTTCTGCAGCAGTCTGATAACGCTGCCGGCGGAAATACCCAGTGAATTCAGCTTGCTCAGCCTTGACGGCTTTGTGGGTACGATAAATGTAATCTTTCCCGGTGGTCCGACCTCAAATTCGGAGAGTCTGGTGACAACAGGCTCAACATCCACTTTATACTTCTTGCAGCACTCCCCTCTGGGGATCGGCATCCCGTGAGGGCATGTTTGGGGATGGCCGAGAAATGTGCAGACGCTGTCGGTGAGTTCTTCGCTTAATATGTGCTCCATCTTGCATGCGTCATTGATGACGGTGTCCCCTCGCATTTCAAAGACGTCGGTGAAGAGCCGTTCGGCAAGACGGAGCCTTCTTATCAGTGCCTTAGCCATGGAAGATCCCTTGTCGGTAAAATATACGGCGTTGTCCGAGACGACTATCAATCCATCCTTTTTCATCAAGACTATAAGGGAGTCAATCCCGTCGTCCTCGGAACTCAGCCGGAACCGGTTCAGGCTCTGATGCCCTTCCTCATTGAGGAGCCACAACAACTCTATCGCTTCATCAATCCGCTCTTTGTCTATCACGGTATAATTATATCATTTCCTTACAAAATGAGGCGTCTTGTCTTCCCGTATTTTTCCGGCTATTTTTTCTTGTAGATCGTAATAATGCTCCCGGCGGTAGCAAGTACCTTGTCATCCGGGCTAAAGGCTATGGAATTGATACTACAAGATACCTGAAGACTGTTGGTTATGCTGCCCGACCGCGGATTCCATACAATCATGTTGCACCGACCCGAACTATCGGGAGCGGGGATAGGAATACCGAAGGGACCTCGTACAAAATTCATCTTGCGATCTACGGAGGCCAGCATTTTCCCGTCATTGCTGAATGCAAGAGAGCGGACACCATCGGGGTGTTTCTCAAAAACAAAAATATTTTCTCCCGTCTTCGCATCCCACACATTGACAATATTATCGTTACCCCCTGAAGCAAGCAGCATTCCATCGGGACTGAAGGCAACGGTAAAGACATCATTTGTATGCCCCTTCAGTTTTTTTATGACGTCTCCGGTGGCAACATCCCACAAAAACAATCTATTGTCTCTGGAGCCGGAAGCGAGGACTTTTCCGTCAGGGCTGAACGCAACAACATTAACATTTTTATCATGGCCTTTGAGCTTTTTCACTATCTTATCATTCCGGACATCCCAGAGCGCAATAGCATCATCATCACAGGCAATAGCAAGCAGTTTTCCATCGGGGCTAAAAGCGATAGAGTTTACTGAATTATATGTTTTGACATTCTTGAGACGCTTGCCGCTTCCTATATCCCAGATAAAAACCCGCTTGTCTCTGTCGCCGCTCGCCAGAAGCTTTCCGTCCGGACTGAACGCCACTGCCTGCACATCACGTTCGTGCCCCTCAAACGTATTCACCTGTTTCCAGGTATCCGTATCCCACAATATCACAGTCTTGTCGTTGCTTCCGGAGGCCATGAGTTTGCCGTCACGGCTGAATGAAACGGACTGCACATCCTCGGTGTGGCCCCTCAGAGTTTTCATCTGCTCATACTCGACGCTGTAAGCATTACCTGCGATAAACGTCATGATTAACACCACAAGTACCGCCATACCCTTTTTCATTACATGCTCTCCTTTCAGACAGATAGTCACTTAGTACCGTCACTTTTCCCCACCCGTGAAAATACGGTATCCCATAACCTTTTCCGGGTGTTGACTTACTTGCCTTTTTATCTTTTTTTAAAACTGCGTGTAATCTTTTGCTGACGTAATAAAACAGATATAGAATACAATAAATTTTATATAAAATACTTGCGGCATTATAGCAGAGTGGAGAGCGATAGGCTTTATCAGGCAGTCGGAATTTCTTAATGCTTCTTGTACATCGTCCAATTGATACCGCTTAGGCTTAAAAAATTTTCAGGCGGCTTTTCCAATATCCTTAGTAACTATTATAATCATTAATATTTGACCTCTAAACAACAAGTTGCAATTAAGAAACTAATTTATATATTATATATAAATATCAGCAACTATTGAAGAAACCGGATAAGAAGTCCGGGTTATCCTGTGAAAGGAGGGTTTTCATGAAAATCAGAAAATTGTCCAAGCGGGTTTCATTGACCTGTAAATGTAAAAGTTCCTGTTAACCCAAAAACTGCTGACGTCTAAAATAAATTTATTTTAGACGTCAGCAGTTTCTCTTACAGTTTAATTGCATTTTTCGGGTTAATGAGTTAAGCGCTATTCGTTAAGGGCGTGCTTCTCTATCACGTCCTTAATTATCCTTTCCGATAATTGGTTTGTTCTATACATGAAAAGTGCTTTGATAAATTGATATTTTTTGAGAAACAAAAAGGACATAACATGCAAAAGCCTATTAAGATTTACACTCTGAGTACCTGTGTTCACTGTAAGGCCGCAAAAAAACTGTTAAACGAATGTGCCGTTACGTATGACTTTATCGATGTAGATTTGCTTACCGGTGAAGCACGGAAGGCCGCTCTAGAGGATATGAAGAAATTCAATCCGGAGTGCAGCTTTCCCACGATTATTATTGGCGATAAAGTCATCATTGGATTTCAGGAAAACGAAATCAGGCCGGCATTAGGTCTATAAGTCATGGAGAGGAGATGATTCTATGAAAAAGTATGTATGTTCAGCGTGTGGTTATGTTTATGACCCTGAACAAGGCGATCCTGATTCCGGAATTAAACCCGGAACACTTTTTGAAGAAATACCGGATGACTGGGTTTGCCCCGTGTGTGGCGCTCCGAAATCAATGTTTGTAGAGGAGGGTTGCGGATACAAAGAGCAGGGAGTCCGATGTAAATAAGTTTACTGAAAAAAAAGAAGGCATAAAACAAAAGGTTCTCAATGCAATGAAACAAAGACGAAAAGTGAATATATATAAATTCCCAATAGTGTCAAGAGCGATCTATAAAAAAAACCGCTCAAATACTCTATCCTCAGTTGCTGTTGTCAATTTTATGAATAATCCGGGTTAGGAAAGTGCGATGAAGACAGGTTCGATTATTTATCGCAATTTTAAAACGGCAGTTCCAGGGTCATAACTTTGCAGAAGCTTTTACGGTGAATGGGGCAGGGGCCGTAGAGTTGGATCAGCTCCATATGCTCTTTTGTGGAGTAACCTTTATGTTTATTGAAATTGTATTGAGGATATTGATTGTGGTATTCAAGCATAAGACGATCTCTTGTGACCTTTGCGATAATGGAGGCTGCCGCAACGGATGCGCTGACGCTTTCTCCCTTGATGGGGAATAATTGTTTTATAGGTATCGACGGAAGGGATACGGCATCAATAACAAGAAAATCGGGTAGCTCGGAGAGGTTTTCTACTGCAAGCTTCATGGCAAGCTTTGAGGCTCTCAGGATGTTTATTCTGTCAATATCCTCATGGTTTACAATACCAATCCCGATATCTAATGCCGTATCCTGAATCTCAATAAAAAGGGATTCCCTCTCTTTTTCCGGCACTTTCTTGGAATCCCTGAGACCTTTTATCCTTGTATTTCCCTTCAGGACGACTGCAGCGGCTACGACAGGACCGGCAAGGGGACCCCGTCCGGCTTCATCTATACCGGCTATCCTTTGGAACCCATTATTGCGCAGGTCTTCATCATGCCGGTAAATATCCATAAGAGTTCCTCGCCTCAGCGAGTCGCCGGGGCGACCCTGACCCCTCCGTGTAAGAGAGGGGTATTTTCGGGTCAATGATAGTTAAGATGCAATTCCTTGAATAATTATTCGGTTGCTTCGGCGGCCTGAGTTCCAGCCGATTCTGTTTCCGCTCTCTGCGCTGCAACAGGCTTCAAGACCCTTTCGCGCTCTTTCTCTTTTATCTTTGCCGCCTTGCCTTTTTTACCTCTGAGATAATACAGTTTTGCCCTTCTTATGCTGCCTCTTTTCAAGACTTCAATCTTGTCAACGGAGGGTGAATGGAGAGGAAAGATTTTTTCAACACCGACTCCGAAAGATATCTTTCTTACCATAAAGGTCTCTCTGACCTGGCTTCCCTTTCGTGCAATTACAACACCGTCAAAGGGCTGTATTCTCTCTTTGTCGCCTTCGACAACCTTTACGAAAACCCTTACCGTATCACCGATGCTGAAAGCGGTAACCTCTCTTCTCATCCCCTCCTCAACTGCTCCAATCAAGTTCATAGTGTTTCTTCCTCCTTTATCTCTTCGATCAATTTATAGTCAATATCGCTGAGGTTTGCCTTTTCAAGAAGATCGGGCCTGTTCATCAAAGTGCGCCTGAGCGCCTCTTTCCTCCTCCAGCGTTCTATATCCTTATGATGTCCCGAAAGCAAAGTTTCAGGCGCCTTGAGATTCCTGAACTCAGGCGGCCTTGTAAAATGAGGATAGTCGAGTATCCCCCATGAAAAAGATTCCACCTCGGCGGAATGTTCATCACCAAGCACGCCGGGGATCAATCTTGCAACAGCGTCTATTATAACCAATGCGGGCAATTCTCCGCCAGTCAACACATAATCTCCCGCCGATATTTCATCGTTTACCAATTCCGTTCTGACCCTTTCATCAATGGCTTCGTATCTTCCGCACAGGAAAACCAGAGTTTTGCTCTCATTGGAAAGCTCAACCGCCGTTTCCTGTTCAAACCGCTTCCCTGCCGGACTCAGCATGATCACCCTCCTTGAGGATGGGTCCGGACATATCGTTTCGACAGCCTTAAAAAATGGTTCAGGTTTCATCACCATCCCGGCGCCTCCGCCATAGGGATAATCGTCAACAGTCCTGTGCCTGTCCGTCGTGTAATCTCTGAGATTGTGTATTGCTACGTCAAGGAGACCTTTCAGGGCCGCCCTTTTCATTATGCTCTCGTTAAGATAAGCATGAAAGATTTCAGGGAAAATCGTGATGACAGAGCATTTCATATTATGAAGAAACATTAAGGGGTAAAAGGAAAATTATTATCCTTCTACCCCCTTTTAATATCCAATTTGATTCAATAAAGGATGTGCCGCGCTAAAGAAGCCTTTTCACATCCCAATAAGGAGCAAAGCTTTTATTCGAGAATTTCAAGCACGCAGCGTTTGCCTATTTTTGTTCCGGAGGCGCTGAGGATCGTCCTCATAGCGCGCGCTGTTTTTCCCTGTTTACCTATGACCTTTCCGAGATCAGTTTGTGCGACCCTAAGCTCAAAAACAGTGGTTTTTTCGCCTTCAACTTCTGTGACATTCACATCTTCCGGTTTGTCTACCAGAGCCTTAGCCATTTTCTCAACTAATTCTTTCATTAATGTCCTACCTCCATATGAGTTTAGGGCAGTTTACAGTCCGGCCCTTTGCATAAGCTTT
>JBAZWR010000125.1:0-7964 GCA_041660325.1 Thermodesulfovibrionales bacterium
TAAAAAAGGATTAAAAAACAACCCGCACAAAAAATATTGCAACATTTCAATGCCTTTTTCGACGTCAAGGGGCCCGGAAGGCTTTCGGGACCCTTTTTGCACACAACTAATGAGTCTACATCTCTTCCAGCGTATCCAGAAATTCCTGTAATATCCGTTCATCGTCTTCAGATATTTCAAAGAACTCCATACCGATTTCGTATTTGACGGCATTATCGACGACAACTTCCTTGCTATACACAACTCTTCCGACAATTTTCAGATTATGGCTGTTGATAAACAATTCGATGTTATAATGCGACTCGATCACAAGAGGGTATTCGGTCTCTATAAGCATTCCGGAGAGGCTGATTTTTATTGCTTTATATTCATGCGGCAGGTCCACTTTCATATGCTCGGTGGAAGAGATATTAAACCTTACCCCTCCGAGTCTGTTTTCGCGTTTTTTTATTCTGTTGTCCTCAATGAATTGCAGGAGCATGTTGGCTTTTTCGCTCAGGGTATCGGTGAATCTGATGCCGGCCCTGTAAACAGGGGTAACGGTTCCGTTATTCTTGTCTGCTTTTGATACGAGTATTGCCCAGACAACGCGGCCTCTTAAACTCATAAAAGAATCATGATATTTTAGCTTGAAGGTATATTCACGATTTAATTCAAGCCGTTTTGCAGTTTCTATCGCGGCCCCGTCAATGCTGAGATTGAGCACTTCTATGTCGGAGGTGTAAAGGACGTTCCCTTCAATGCCTTCTACTACATGCCTCTTGTTTCGTCTGTTATCGCCGTCTTTTTCTTTCATACGTTTTGCCTGTTTAGTTGTTTACCGTACCGCTATTCCCGCATAGCCGACGACGCGCTCATAATCTCCGCTTACTTCTCCGGAGGTTGTGTATTTTACAAGTTTTGCGGACTGCGCTCCAAGCGCTTTTGCCGCAAAAAGCATAGTCGTGACCGGCAGATAACCGCACATGGAAATCTTCTCTTTTGTTACGGTTTCATAAAGCCCTACCGGATCGAGATCCAGTATCCTCTTTATGGCTTTATCGTCTTTTTTTCTCGCAACGCTATCCGGCACGTAATGACTCATATCGGAGCTTGCCACAAGGACAACGGAATATCCCGCGCCTTTCACCGCTTTTGCAATTCCCTCTCCAAGCAGCCTGCATTCATCGAGAGTCGCCGTAAGGATTGAAATGGGCACAATTTTGGCATTCCCGGAGAAACAGGAAATAAAAGGCAACTGGACTTCAAGGGAATGCTCAAACATATGGCCCCTGGCGTCTTTTGTGACAAAAGGGACATTCATGGCGATTTTATAGGCGATCTTTTCATCTATCTCAAAGGTCCCGGTCGGTATGTCCCATTGGCCCGATTCCATTAATGATATCTGCGACCCGAGTCCCGTGTGATTAGGCCCCAAAAGCACAAAGGTTTCAGGAAACTCGATGGCGGAGAAAACAGCCCCTGCTACGGAACCGGAATATATGAGGCCTGCATGGGGAGAAACAATGCCGATCGCCTTTTCCTTACCGGCATTTCTGTCTATGTATTGCTCGACCTGCTCTGCCAGCTTGGAGGCCGTTCCGTAATAAAACTGGCCTGCTACCGCCGGAGACCTCTTCAAAATACATCCTCCCCGTCATTATCCTGATAATCCCTGTCCGACCTGTTCATAAACCTCGTGCAGTGAGAAATGAAAGATAGATTAATCGCTACTCCTGCGGGACCGTTCCTTTGTTTGGCGATATCCACTTCCGCTTTTCCCTTAACCGCCGGGTTATCTTTATTGTAAACTTCGTCCCTGTAAAGAAACAGTATAACGTCCGCATCCTGCTCAATAGCGCCTGATTCCCTCAGGTCGGCTAACATGGGTTTCGGGGGTTTCCTGGATTCCACGCTCCTGTTGAGCTGGCTGACTGCAATAACAGGGACGCTTAATTCTTTTGCCAGGGCCTTCAAAGAACGGGAGATATCGGATATCTCCTGTTCGCGTCTTTCAAAGCTGCCCTTCCCCCGCATTAACTGCAGATAGTCGACTATTACAAGGCTGAGGCCGTGCTCCATTTTCAAACGCCTCGCCTTGGCCCTGACCTCAAGGGCGGTGATAGCCGATGAATCATCAATAAAGATCGGCGCCCCCGTAAGATTGCCGGCTGCGCCGGTCAGTTTGTGCCAGTCTTCTTTTTTAATGAAACCCTTTCTGATGCTGTTTGAATTCACCATCGCTTCGGAACAGAGCATCCTGAGGGCAAGCTGTTCTTTTGACATTTCAAGACTGAATATGGCGACAGGCTCTTTTAATTCAAGGCCGACATATTGTGCAACATTGAGGGCAAATGCGGTTTTGCCCATCGACGGCCTGCCGCCGATTATGATAAGATCGCCTTTCTGAAAGCCTGTTGTCAAATCATCAAGGTCCCTGAAGCCTGAAGGGACTCCGGTCACGGTCTCCTTCTTATTGTACAGGTGTTCTATCATCTCGAAGCTGTCTTTTATAACACTTTTCAGGGTCGAAAAGGACGCCTTGACCCTTTTCTCCGAGATATTAAAGATAGATTTTTCCGCATAATCAACAAGATCTTCCGCATCAAGATTTTCCTCATATACCTTGCCGGCAATATCGTTGGCAGAGTGTAGAAGACCCCTGAGAAGCGCTTTTTCACGAACAATATGGCAATGATATCTGACATTTGCCGCAGTCGGGATCATGTTGACCAGCGCGGAAAGATACGAAACCCCTCCGATAGTATCCAGGTCTTCCCGCTTTTTCAACTCATCGGTGAGGGTAATAATATCAATCGGCTCGTTCTTTTCAAAAAGCTCCGTCATAGCGTTGAAGATCTTACGGTGAGACAGTTTGTAAAAATCTCCTGCTTCAATGATCTCAAGGGCCTTGGGCAAGGCGTCATTGTCGATAAGAATGGCGCCGACGATAGATTGTTCCGCTTCTACATTTTGTGGAGGGAGCCTGTCTAATTGAACATCAACTTCTTTCATTTTTAATAATACCTTTAGATGAGTTATTCCTCAACAACCTGCACATTCACCTGTGTCGGTATTTCGGAATGCAGCTTAAGGTTTACCGTATAGACGCCCAGTCTTTTGATCGGCTCTTCAATGTCTATCTTCTTCTTGTCGATCTCTATACCCTCATTTTTCAGGGCCTCGGCAATATCCATGGAAGTGACGGAACCGAAGAGTTTTCCTTCTTCCCCTGACTTGGTCTTTATAACCAGCGTCATGGCCGAAATTTTGGCCGAAAGGTCCTGCGCCTGGTTTTTAATCTTCTTTGCCTTTTCCTGGATAATCCTTTTTTGATGCTCAAGGGATTTGATATTCTTTACATTCGCCTCAACGGCAAGCCCCCTCGGCGACAGAAAATTCCTTACATATCCGACGGATACATCGATAATCTGCCCCATGGCGCCTAAATTCTTAACGTCTTCTTTCAGTATAACCTTCATCCGGTATCTCCTTTTCAAAAAAATTATTTAATTTATTGTGATTGAAAGATATTGCAAAAAGATTTTGCCCTGTTACAACACACCTATTATACCATAAAGAACAGCCCTATTCGTGACACTTGCAGGACTCCGATAATCGTTGCAGGAAATCGCTAAATACGTTTACCCGATAAATACAATTAAACCGTCAGAGAAACTGCGGATGTCCAAAATAAATTTATTTTTCGATACCATAGTGTACTTATACAGATGTGTTACCAAAATATTATTATGCAATTACCATGAACTATCTTTTTAAATAAATTTATCGAGTTAAATAAATTTATTTTGGACATCCGCAGTTTTTGGGTTTATGTTTACACCACCTTGAATGGGACAGGAATAAAGGTGAGGATGAATATTAACAGGGACAGCCATCCTATGAAAGTTCTTTTAGGGTCCAGGGGGACCTCCCAGTAAATTATAGGGGGATGCCGGAGACCGAGAACGAGCAGCAGAAGCGACCATACGATCCAGCCTTCCCATAAGAATATCCCCAGGAGCGCCATCAACACAACAAGCAGGAATGAAAGCCTTTTGTGTTTTTCCCCAAGGAGCGCATAGGCAATATGTCCGCCATCGAGCTGTCCCACCGGGATAAGGTTCATTGAAGTCACAAAAAGTCCGATCCACCCTGCAAAGGCAACCGGATGCAATAGGATATCATGGCCTGCAGGCGCAACTCCCATAGTTACACCGGTAAGAAAAGAAAAGAGGAGAGAGTCCCCAAGTAAAAAGTCGGCTTTCGTAGAAGCTAACGGCACCACTGCCGACATATTGAGGCCGATCACAGAGGCTATAACCGATATGATAAATCCGGCTATAGGACCTGACGCCCCGATATCTATAAGGGATTTCCTTGTCGCAATAGGCGACTTCATTTTTATGAACGCACCGAAGGTACCTATAAAATTCGGCGCCGGGATAAAATAAGGAAGCGAGGCCTTTACTCCGTGTTTCTTTGAAGCATAATAATGCGAAAATTCATGGCTCAGGAGAATCGTCATCAAACTTACGGCAAAGGGAATTCCTTTAGAAATGCTACCCGGCTCACCGATAATATCCGCGCCTGTCTGCAATGCGCCGACTGTCAGGGTCGAAAGCATTGTCAGGAGAAACAGGATGAGATGCAAAAATGGAAATTTTTTCATTTAGCCCGGATTATTTATAAATATTTCTGATTGAACTTAGGATAGGGTACTTCCGCTTTCTCCTCGGCGAATCCGCCTGAGGCGGACATTCTCGGTCGTTCCTCCCTGCGAGGCTTTTGCCTCTTTATTTTCATATACCGTATTTGACTATCGGCAAAAAAAACCGCTCAAATACTCTATCCTAAGTTGCTGGTGCCAATTTTATGAATAATATAGGTTAGTTTATTTATCTTTATTATATTCCATTACCAAACAAAAGGGCCTCTTTAAAGAGGCCCTTTCAGAATTTTGCGGAATTATAATATGAAGACAGGCCCAGGCAGGAAAAAAGGGGGCCTCCGTAAGGAGGCCCTGAGTATATATTGAAAGAGGGGTTGGATGAGCCTTATGTTCTTATGCCGCTTTAACTATATAAACCGAACAGGGCGCATGGGCCGCCACCTTTGAGGCTACACTTCCCATAAGGAACCTTGAGGCAGCCCCTCCAAGTCCGCGATTCCCTATGATAATCAGGTTAGTCTTGTCTTTCTCAGCCGTGCCAAGAATCTCGTCGGCAGCAGAGATGGCTAAAGAAAGGATCGTCTTTGAACTCACTCCTTCCGCCTTTAAGATGTTCTGCGCATTCTCAAGCACTTCCTCACCACGTCTCTTCATAGACTCATTCAGACTGGCCATCTCTTTGGCAGAGATCTCGAGGTCAAGACCTGCGACAAAAGGAGAGACTGTCATTAAGGTAATATCAGCCCCCTTTGTCTTTGCATAATCCAGCGCCACCTTAACGCCTTCCGTCGAATATTTTGAACCGTCTACAGGAACCAGTATTTTCATAGCTTCCCTCCTTAGACTTCCTTCTTAACTTTGGCCTTTGTCATGCTCAGTCCTATTCCTTCAAAAATAAAGAATATGGCAAAGCCCCACCACATAGTATAGGCCACATAGAATACCAGCAGGCCCGTCATCAGGCCGGCTTTATCTTTTACCTGTACGGCGTCTACCTTGTAAAAATTATATGCCGTCTCAACCGCTTTTTTCATAACATCAGAGACAAGCTTCGCTTCCTCAACCATTTTCTCTTTTTTGAATCCCTTATCCATCTTTGTAAGGGCGGCGTGCCAGTTTTTCAGAACATCTTTTTCATTATATCCGTAGAGAGCGGTAACTTTGGCTCCGTCATTATGATACATGGCGTCCGCATCGTTAAGCGCTGCAGTCATAGTCTTCCCGAGGTCTCCTTCTATCTTCAATTCGGTTCCCATAACTTCCACTTTAGCGCCTGCCGTCGTAAATAGTTTTGCCGTGTTTTCAACCGTCTCCGGCTTATCAAGATTAATGCTGATCATGAAATTTTTACCGATGAACTTTTCATTGCTCTTTACAACCTTCGGGATAAAATAGGATGAGCCCTTGGCAAGTGTGTTAAACATTTCATCGGCATATTGAAGTCCGTTCCTTCCCTGACCGAACAGCGGTGAAAAGATCAGGAACAACACCACCCAGAACGATAGCGCGAGGACTACACCAAAACCCAAATGTTTTTTTGCTGAACCTGCCATGTTAGCCCTCCTCTCTTAATTTTCCGATGTTAGTAACAAACTTGCTGATGACCCAGAGACCAAAGAATGCGACAACTATCCAGAATATGATATTCCCGGCATACTCTATGTTCGTGGTCAGCGACTTGTCCAAATTGATATATTCCAGTTCTGTAAGCTTCTTCGGAAGGGTCGAGGCCCTGTTTATGAATCCCGCGATGATGGACATTGCATAGAACCCCCTGATATGGATGCCCTTGACGACCTTTGTCGTGAGCGCACCAACCTGAATCCCTATCAGCGATCCTATAAGCATACCCATAGCAAGTGTATAGAAGACATACCCGTAAATCGCATATTGGAATATTGATGCAAGACCTGCCGTGAAGATGATCTGGAAAATATCGGTGCCGACTGTGGTTGCTGTTGAAACACCGAAGATGTAGACGAACATCGGAAAGGTGACAAAGCCGCCGCCTACGCCCATAATTGCGGCTAAAGCACCCACGATCAGTCCGCCGATTGCGACAAAGAGCCAGGAAATCCTTCTTCCGCCAAAGTCCTCATCAAATGTTATCATAGGCGGGATGTTTATCTTCTGTATGCTTACCGACAGGGCGGTCATCCCGGCAGGACCACCATGTGCCTCGTGTCCTCCGCCTCCGGCTTTAGCAGCAGCGCCCCTCGTTGACTTGATAAAGTCAGCCATTGCATAGAACCCGAGGAACCCGAGCAATACGGCATAGACCGTACTGATGAACGCGTCGCTCAGCAATGGGTCTTTGTTATAAATTGTTTTATTGAGCCAGCCGCCGATAAAGGTGCCGCCGCTGGACCCTACAAGAAACGCTATCGCGAGCTTCACGGAAACGTTACCGAGTTTCTTATGAACAGTAGTTCCCATAATAGCTTTTGCAAAGATATGGAAAACGTCCGTTCCAACAGCAAGGATGCCTTTTACTCCGGCTGCCATCAATGCCGGAGTGATTATAAATCCGCCTCCAGCGCCGATGCAACCGGTTATAAGACCCGCTGCCAGACCTACTGCTATCGAAACCATGAAGATCATGTTCGAATAATATGCAGGGGCATATGCGGTCTTGCTTCCGATCATATCCGCCGCCTGTAGAAGCGTTACCCCCAGGATCGGCAGCGCGAGTAAGGCAAGGATCAGAAGTTTCTTCCGGCTCTTAATAATACTCATCGAAACCTCGTAATCCCACTTCGCATGAGCTATGGACGCCATCTTGAGAAACTCATACATTCTTCTTGGAAAACTCATCTCAAAACCTCCTTTTTAGGCATATTTACTTTTGTCACTTAATTCTATCAAATTCCATCTGAAACTTTTGTCTTGTCCCGCAACCGGTCAATCTTGAAAAAGCAATAGGGATCCCATCCGAGCTGATAATGGTCCTGCTTATAAGCAATGCCCAATCCCCGTCCCTGCCCTTTAGCGCTGAAGGCACATTATCGGTAGTCTTTGTCACCTCAACAGACTGTATAACCTTGAATATCTTTTTGACGCCTTTATCCTCTATCAAGTCATAAATTGATCTGCCGGACAGATCCTCACTGTCAATATCAGGGAGGATAAAAAGCGGAATAAATAATTCTTCTCTGTAAGATTCCTCATTAACGGTTTTCTTATAAAGGATGTAATATATTTCCCCCTCATTCATAAGAATCTTTCTTATCTCTTCCGTCACCCACCTTAACCCCCTGTCTAAAATTTCTTTTTCCGTTTTCACCTCCTCTCCAAAGATGTCTTCAGATAATCT
>JBAZWR010000126.1:0-7960 GCA_041660325.1 Thermodesulfovibrionales bacterium
CACCTGCTCATTGGCAAGGACGGTGGCGCAGGAAGGACACCAGTTTACAAAGGAAAATTTCCTGTATGCAAGTCCCTTTTCAAGCATTTTGATGAAAAACCACTGGTTCCATCTATAATACTCAGGTTTACAGGTGGTGACTTCCCGCTCCCAGTCATAGCTGAGTCCCATCCTGTTAAGCTGCTTCTTCATATTTTCGATGTTTTTTTGCGTCCATTTGGAAGGGTGCACGCCGTGTTTTATGGCGGCATTTTCAGCCGGAAGGCCGAAGGAATCCCAACCCATGGGATGAAGGACATTGTAACCGCGCATTCTCTTGTACCGCGCAATTACATCTCCGATGGAATAGTTCCTGACGTGTCCCATGTGAATCTCCCCCGACGGATAGGGGAACATCTCAAGGCAGTAAAAACCCTCCCGGGTGGAAGCAGTCTCCGTTGCATGGAGCTTCCTGCCCGCCCAGTATTTCTGCCATTTCAGTTCAACCGTCTGTGGATTATATTTTTCTTCCAACCGCAGCCACCTCCTGCCTTTCATGTTATTCAACCGATGGTTACTTTTATGAGTATCAAAGAGCGTCTTTAGCCGTAGCCTTGATGACCTCCTTGATATTCTTGTCGAGGAACTCGGGTATGTAAGGGATATCGAGATTCAGAAATCCGGAGGTAATGACGGAGACGGCGTCCTCTTTTAAGATTCCCCGCGACATCAGATACTCGACCTGCTCTTCCGCAATCGGTCCGATAGAGGCTTCATGCGAAAGTTCCGCTTTCATTGCGCCTTCGGATACAAGCTCCGGGATTGCGAATATCTTTCCCTTTTGGGAAAACACGATCCCCCGGCAGTCAAGGTGGGCAAGGCAATACCCTTTTGTTTTTGCTATCAGGTCTCCTCTTGAATAAATGACGCTTTCATCGACGGCTATAGTCCTGGCAATGGATTCGCCTCTTGTATCCTCGCCTTCAAGAATGATCCTTGAGCCGAGATCGATGTATGAGTCCTTTAGTCCATAGACAACCGTATTGAATTTTGCAGAGGCCCGGTCTCCTTTTAAATGGGCAACAGGGAAAGACTGGATAGATTTAACCGGTGTCATAAGCACATAGTTATTAATAAAGGACCCGTCTTCCTCGACAACGATCTTTGTCCTTGGCCGCACGTGGAAATTTTCGGCCCAATTATGGATCATAGTAAAAAAGAGTTTTCCGCCTTTCTTTACATAGAACTCGGAGATGCCGAGGTGGATCCCTTCCGCATCGTTTTTCGACAATGTGCATCCGGTAATAACCTGCAGTTCGGCCCCCTCTTCCACAATGATGATATTGTGAACATTCTGGCTGACATAATTTTCAGCCACCAGAAGACATGACTGCACCGGATATTGCGGTTTCTGGTGGGGAAACACCCTTATAAAATAGCCGTGGGTCATATTCAGGGCTGCTTGCGCGGTATATTTATCCTGGTCAACAGGAACGGCCTTCCAGTAATAATCCTCTATCCAGTCGTATTTATTCAAGGCGTCGGTAGTGCTCATTATTTCGAGCTGCCCTTCATAAGACTTGCTCAGACTTTCATAAACAACCGATTGGTCGATCTGCATATAAGAACCTGCTCTCTGTTCTTCCTTCAGATTGATACCGGTCACAATGGCGGCTTCCTGCGCCTGCCTGGAGAGGTCTTCGAGGCTCTCTATCTTCCCCCGTTCGATATGCTGCGTGTATTTTGAAATGTCAATGTCCGGGCCGTAGAGGGCTTTTTTATCAACAGCCTTGAGCGCCTTCTCCTCTATTTCCCTGAGATATGACTGGCTTATCGGCATTCCGCACACCTCCTGTATCCGTACTTTTTTATCTCGGACAGGATGTCCCTTGGATTGCCCCTGCAAAGCAGATTCCCGTCAAATACTATAAAGCCTTTGTCCGCATTCACAAAATCAAGGATATACCCCGTATGTGTGATTATTATTGCGCCTCTTTTTTGGTCTTTTACCTTGTCCTTTCCTAAAAGGGCATTAATGGCCTCACCGACCAAGGCAATATTTTCGATGTCAACGCCGGATTCCGGTTCATCAATAAGCACAAGGTCGGGCCGCTGGACCATCAACTGAAGCAACTCCGACCGCTTCATCTCACCCCCGGAAAAGCCGTCGTTAAGCCCTCTTTCAAGGTGTCCCGAAAGATTCAGCTTTTTGATATTCTCATTGAGGCGCTCCTTGTCCGTGCCGTTGTTTTTTATTATTTCTAGCATCTTTTTCAGACTGACGCCCTTGACCGTCGGAGGTCTCTGAAAAGAAATACCAAGGCCAAGCCTGGCCCTTTCATACAGGTCCTTGCCGGTTATATCTTCTCCCTTGAAATAAATCTTCCCCTGTTCGATCCTGTATCTGGGGAACCCCATCAGTGTCATCATAAAAGTTGTTTTTCCGGCCCCGTTCGGTCCGAAGAGCACATTTATTTCGCCGTAATGCATAGAAAAATTTACACCTTTAAGCACCTGTCTGTCTCCTACAGAGACCCAAAGGTCCTCTGTTTTCAACATCTCCTGCATTAAGTAACCCCCCTTTCAATAAGGTCGATCTGTATTATATGATTAAAAGAACGCATTAATAAAGCCCTTAGCCCTGATTATTCATAAAACTGCAACAGTAACCGAGGATAGAGTATTTGAGCGGTTTTTTTGCCGATAGTCAAATACAGTATGTGAAAATAGAGAGGCAAAAGCCCCGCAGGGAGGAACGACCGAGAATGAGCGAAAATATTCTATCCTCGGTTCAATCAGAAAAATTTGCGAATAATTTGGGATAGAATTTAAGCGGTAACATTTCGGGTATTGACAAATTCCGACGGCTTTTTGTATGGTATGAAAAGATAAATCTTCGATTAGTAATCGTATAAACCTTCCTGGATAGGCTAAGTCCTACCGGGTTACAAAAAAACCACCGAGAAGAAAATCCTAATAGGAGTTTACAATGGATAGCCCAAAAAAAAGTATTATGACTGAGAATATGCCCATTTCCGCGCTCAAGGAAAGGACTATTGATGAACTGACCGAATTTGCAAGAGATCTCAATGTGGAAGGCGCCGCCGGCCTGAGGAAACAGGACCTCATCTTTGCAATCCTGCAGGCCCAGACGGAAAAGACGGGGTATGTGTTTTCGGCGGGAGTGCTCGAAATCCTTCCCGACGGATTCGGATTTCTGAGGTCTCCGGACTACAGCTACCTCCCCGGGCCTGACGATATATATGTATCTCCATCACAAATCCGGAGATTCACCCTTAGAACCGGCGACCTTGTCTCCGGTCAGATCAGGCCTCCAAAAGAGAGTGAGCGGTATTTTGCACTCCTGAAAGTCGAGGCGATAAACCATGAGTCGCCTGAAGATAATGTAAACAGGCCGTTATTCGATAACCTTATCCCGTACTATCCGACTGAAAAAATGAAGCTCGAATATGACCAGCATGATTTTTCGACAAGGGTCATGGACCTTACGTCGCCGATCGGTATGGGACAGAGGGGTATGATCGTTGCAGCTCCGAGAACCGGAAAAACCATGCTCCTGCAATCTATAGCCAAGGCGATCAAGAAAAACCATCGTGATATTCACCTCATGATATTGCTGATAGATGAAAGGCCTGAAGAGGTGACCGACTGGAAAAGACAGGTGCCGGCAGCCGAGATAATAAGTTCGACATTCGACGAGCCGCCGCAGAGACACTGTCAGGTATCCGAAATGGTCATCGAAAGGGCCAAACGCCTTGTAGAATGCAAACGCAATGTTGTAATCCTTCTTGATAGTATAACGAGGCTTGCAAGGGCTTATAACGCAGTTATACCTGCAAGCGGCAAGGTACTCTCAGGAGGACTTGATTCAAACGCCCTCCAGAGGCCGAAAAGATTTTTCGGCACTGCAAGAAATATAGAAACCGGCGGAAGCCTTACCATATTAGCGACAGCGCTGGTTGACACCGGCAGCAGAATGGATGACGTTATCTTTGAAGAGTTCAAGGGGACCGGCAATATGGAACTCCACCTCGACAGGAAGCTTGTAGACAAGAGGATATTCCCGAGCATTGATATCAATGCATCAGGCACAAGGAAGGAAGAGCTTCTTGTGGAAAAAGACGTCCTCAACAAGATGTGGATACTGAGAAAGGTATTGACCCCGCTGAGTACCGTTGAAAGTATGGAGTTCCTCCTCGGCAAGCTCATGGGCACAAAGAGCAATAAAGACTTCCTTGAGAAGATGAACAAATAGGGTCAAATTCGACCCTTCAGTGGCGGTCATGAAAAAGGAAGATGATACCGTAATCGCGGAAGCACACGCAAAACTGCTCAGAAAGGGTGCATAAAAATTAATTCTTTTTTAGATTTACAACAATAATATGCCTCTGCATATCGGATAAAGGCAGTGTGAACGGCAGGACCTTGTATTTTACTTCACTTAATTCCTTGACTTCCTCTTCCGCTTTAGGCCCCTTGCTGAGAACAAGCATCCCATCTTGCCGGACAATATGCGACGCCTTTTTTATAAACTCCCGGACGTCAAATAATGCCCTTGTGACTGCCGCATCAACAGGAGAAGGTATTTCATCGGGTACCTTTGTGTCTTCTATTCTCTTTTCTATGACATGAATGTCATTCAGATGCAGCTGTCTTGTGATATGTATGAGGAAGGCGGTTTTTTTCCCCGTAGGCTCGATGAGATACATTTCGATTTCCGGACGCATAATCTTGACCGGTATCCCCGGAAACCCGGCGCCGCTTCCGATATCCGCGACCTTTAGCGGACCATCCGGCAGGGCTTTCAGATAAAGCAGCGAGTCAAGAAAATGCTTGATGATAATATCTTCATCGGTTTTAAGGCCGGTAAGATTATATGCCTTATTCCACTTCTTCAGTTCGGAGAGATAGGTCATGAAGGCATTGCCCCGTTCTTCCGTAAATGTAATCTCCAGCTCGGAAAACCCTTTTATTAAAAGTTCGACTGGTTGCAGGTTGCGCATGTTTTTATAATATGGATAATAAGCCGATAAGGCAAGAAGCTTAACTAAAAAACTCCGACGGGTTAACCCAAAAACTGCGGATGTCCAAAATAAATTTATTTAACTCGATAAACTTATTTTAAAAAGATAGTTCATGGTAATTGCATGAAAATATTTTTTGGTAATACATCTATATAAGTACACTATTGTATCGAAAAATAAATTTATTTTAGACATCCGCAGTTTCTCGACAGGTTAATTGCATTTTTCGGATTAACGGACCGGTAGACCAATGATAATGTTGTTATGTATAATACGTGTAGAAATTTCATATGGAGAATGGATTTTAAAATTATGAACAAACTTATGAAGATTAGTTGTCAAATATTATTCATTGTGCTGATATTGGTTTCTTTCTCCTGCGGCGGCAAAGATGTCAAGAAGGCTTCCGAGGAGTCGCGACTGGCGCGGGAGGCTTTCCGGCTTGCGGAGACTCTTAAAAACGCCTATGAACAGGATGACCTCTCAACCCTTGAAGAGAATTCAACAAAAGAGGGTTACAGGGAGCTCATTGGCGCCATAAAGAAATTTGACCGGGCAGACCTCGCATTTACGCCGACATGGTTGGAAATAAAAGATCCTGCCGTATTCCTGACGATTTCCTGGAAAGGCACATGGACCGTCAAAGGCAAAGCAACGGAGGAAAGAGGTCTGGCCATATTTGTATTCGAAGGAAAACCTCTGCAGCTCGCGCGCATACAAAGAGAAAACCCCTTTAAACAGCCCGAATAGCACAGTTGTCCTACTCTGTGTCCCTGCTTTGTTTTATAAATTATGCCACTAAACAGTGCTCCGGAAAACTCTGACAATATGAATCAACTGTGATACAATTTCCCTATGGAAATACAAAAGAGAAAACTTGGGAAGACCAAGGTTGACGTGACATTACTCGGCCTCGGCGGCGAAGGCGTCCTTAGAACATTTGGACATGATGATGAAGCCTGCGCGCTGATCAACAGGGCGCTTGATCTCGGCATAAATTATTTCGAGTCTGCACGCGCATACTCCGGAAGCGAGTCATATTATGGCAAGGCTCTGCGTGAGAGGAGAAAAAAGATTTTTCTCACAAGCAAATCCCATGCGCGAGACGGGAAAGGAGCGCTCGAACATCTTCAGGAAACCCTGAAGAACATGAAGACCGATCACCTTGATCTATGGCAGATGCATGATATGAGGACGGATGATGATGTAAAAGAGATTTTTGGACCGGGAGGCGCGATTGAGGCATTTGCTGAAGCGAAGCAAAAGGGATTGACACGATTCATCGGAGTAACAGGGCACCACAACCCGGAGATACTGAAAAAGTGCATCAGCCTGTTCGATTTCGATACAGTCCTGCTGCCGGTCAATCCTGCCGAGCCACACTATAAGAGCTTTCTTGATGAAGTTGTACCATTTGCGAAACAAAAGGGTATGGGAGTAATCGGCATGAAGGTCTATTTCAGGGGATTTGCAGCCAGAATTCCGTGGTTTAAGTCTATGGAGCCCTTTCTTCACTTTGCCCTTTCACAGCCGGTCTCAACCGTGGTCATTGGATGCGACAGTGTCCGGCAGCTTGAAGAAAATGTGGCGTTTGCTTTGAAGTTCAGTCAGATGCCGAATGCAGAGATGAGGGATCTCATCGAGAAAGTCAGGCCTTTTTCACGCCAACTTATGTACTACAAACCCTGAAACTCAAAACAACTCTTACAGCCATCAGACTTGCACGGTTCTTCGGAACATCCTCGAAGTTCCGGATCGGGTTGCAGTCTCAATACGATCTGAGTGCATAGTACACTTGGAAATTAGCAGCCTTGATGTTGGCTTGGGTTGAGAAGTTCAGCTACTATTTTTGAATATTAGTCAATCAGAAATATCAACGATTAATATATAATAAAGTATCATTTAAGGAGGGGGAAAGACTGACAAGGTTTGTCTGGATTTTACCATGTAATGACAATGGCAATCATCCTAACTTTTTGCATTGTTCATTAGGGAAAGGACATACTATGGCGACGGAGAACAATAAGGCCCGCTATAAGATCTGTATTTCTGGATATCATAGCAAGATTCGGGTTGATACTTATAACTTGCACAACCATAGCAAATCAGAAGAGCTGTTATTAATACAAAAATTCTCACCTTCATTTGGACCTTCCTTTTCTTAGATAAACTATAATATATAATTTACGTTCTGTGGTCGGACATCCTTTTGCTAATTGACTTTTTATTCCTTTCCAATTATTTCAAAATTCCTGATGAACTGTCCAACCTGGATACCGAGATAAACACATTTAGTGCCATTCATACATTCATCAGCGTCTTTCTTCTCGAGGTGCGTCCTTAGTTCATGCTTATCTTTTTTAAATTTTACAATATAGGCATTCTTTTCTTTATCAAAATCAAGACTTACTGAGATACCATTTTTTATGATATCCGGATACATCTCCATTATCTTGTCTTTCAGTGCTACATTTGTGTAACCCATACAGCCTTCTTTTTAAATTAATTTAACGTTAGATTAATAGTCCCTGTTATGCCCGGGAGTTCCACCATCTGCAATGCCGTATTCCTCCCACATGAACCAGCTTCCGGAAGCTGATAAGAAAAATATGTATTTGATAATATAGCATATCAACATTTGATATGTCTTTGATTCTGAAAACATCAGAAAGCACTGCGCACCGATCACTGACGCATCGAGCTGTGATTTATTTAAGGTAATCAACAGGAGTTAGAATCTATCGACACTTCTAAAATTATTTGAACCTGTTAATTCCCGATTGAAGTCACTTCCTGCAAGCGGGTGTGTCGATATGCTTGACCTTGACTAATTGCTTAAGAAAAGGATATTATATTAGTAGGATTTTAGAGGTTTTTGCGTTCACAGAAGGCCACAAAGACTTTTAGCTTTGTGGCCTTTTTTATTGAGTTCTTCT
>JBAZWR010000127.1:0-7911 GCA_041660325.1 Thermodesulfovibrionales bacterium
AAAGCATTCTTTCGAAGCCGAGAATTCATGTCGGAGTGACAACGGGAAAGGAACCGTTCCCGAACAAGTGCAGGCACTGTGATCCTGCTCCCTGTGAGATGGCCTGCATTACGAAAGCAATATTCATAGATGAATCAACCGGCATCGTTCTGATCAACCCTGACCGGTGCATAAACTGCGGCATGTGCTCGATGGCATGCCCCTTCGGTGTTGTACGGTATCATGTCTATGTCGACAGGAGAACATCTGCCCACAAATGCGACCAATGCTTTGCAAGGCAGAAAGAAGGCAAGATACCCGCCTGTGTTGAAGTCTGTAAAGTGGGCGCCCTTGTTTTCGAGGACTACAACAAAATGATGGATAAGGCAACTGATCAACTGGCCTCTCTTGTTTATTTAGGCATCCGGGAAAAAGAGCACGAGAAAGGTCCTTATCCGACTCTTATCGCATATAAAAATATTTTACAGGAAATAAAGAGGAGGTAGTCATGAGTGAATATAAGGAATATTCCATATGCACTGACGCTCAGCTCACCCTGAAAAAGGCCCGTGAAGACGGTGTGGAAACCGCCTGGGACAGATTGAAAAAACAGGAACCCCAGTGTGGTTATTGTGAATTAGGCGTCTCATGCCGCATCTGCGTCATGGGCCCGTGCAGGATTGATCCCTTTGGCGAAGGCCCGCAGCGCGGCGTGTGCGGCGCTGATGCCGACATAATCGTTGCGAGAAATCTGGCCCGAATGATCGCATCCGGCGCGGCTTCCCATTCAGACCACGGACGCGACCTTCTGGAAGTGCTCCATAAAATCGGATTGGGCAAAGCGCCCGGATACGGAATAAAAGACCCCGAAAAATTGAAACGCATAGCCGCAGAGCACGGTGTCAATACGGCAAATCTGAGTAACGAAGAGATAGCAAAAGGGCTTGCAGAAGCCATGATGGAAGATTACGGAATGAAAAAGCAGAGGATCACCTTTATCAACAGGGCGCCGAAACAGAGGATCGAGCTCTGGGAAAAATTAAGGGTAATCCCCCGGGGGATAGACAGGGAGACTTCGGAGCTCATGCACCGCACGCATATGGGAGTGGACAATGATTATATATCCTTACTTTTGAATACCGTGAAGAATAGCCTCTCGGACGGTTACGGCGGATCGATGATCGGGACCGAACTGTCGGACATTATTTTCGGGACACCAAAACCGGGATTTTCCGAGGTCAATCTCGGGGTATTAAAAGAAGACCAGGTGAATATCCTTGTGCACGGCCACAGTCCTGTTGTTTCAGAAATGATAAGTCTTGCGGTTGACGATAAGGAAATGATCAAGCTTGCAAAATCCAGGGGGGCAAACGGCATCAATCTCGCGGGGCTCTGTTGCACCGGCAACGAATTAATGATGAGAAAGAAGATACCGATGGCAGGTAACCACCTCATGACTGAACTGACCATGGTGACCGGCGCAGTCGAATCTATTATTGTGGATTACCAATGCATCATGCCTTCTCTCGGACAGGTGGCGCAGTGTTACCATACCAAACTGTATTCCACTTCAGATAAGGCCAAATTCCCCTTTATGAAACATGTTGAATTTACGACTGAAAACGCAAAAGAGCAGGCATTCAAGATTGTGAAGGAGTCGATAGAAAACTTCCCGCGCAGGAACAAAGATAAAGTTTTCATCCCGGTCGCTCCGGTCAAGACTATGACCGGCTTTTCGGTCGAAGCCATTCTCGAAGCGCTTGGCGGAAGCCTCACTCCGCTGATTGATGCTATTAAAGCCGGAAAAATCAAGGGAGCCGTTGGAGTCGTTGGCTGCAATAATCCGAAAATCAAACAGGACTATGGTCACGTAGGGCTCATTAAAAGACTTATAGCAAACGATATCCTTGTCCTCACTACAGGGTGTGTGAATGTGGCTGCCGGTAAAGCAGGATTACAGGTGCCGGAGGCGAAAGAACTCGCGGGCCCGGGGTTGAAAGAGATATGCGGCCTCCTGAACATTCCACCTTCTCTTCACGTCGGCTCATGTGTGGATAATTCGAGGATCATCGCAATTGCCTGCGCATTAGCCAATGCCATTGGCGTTGATATCGATAAACTTCCACTTGCTGCGGCTGCTCCTGAATGGTATTCGGAGAAGGCGGCAACAATCGCTTTTTATGCCATGGCCAGCGGGGTTTTTACCGTGCTCGGTGTGATGCCGCCTATTTTGGGAAGCAAGAAGATTACCGAGCTTGCCACATCGGGATTGAATGACGTTTTCGGAGCGTGCTTTGCTGTCGAGCCTGATCCCGTAAAGGCTGCAGAACTCATAACTGCTCATATCATTAAGAAAAGAAAGGGCTTAGGTTTAAGCGCATAGAGTTCCACGGGCTTGCCTGCGGAACTCTGCGGTGTGAGAAGAAACCGCAGGGTTCATACTTGTTTATTGATATTTGGAGAACAAGAAAGAGAATGGCCGCCTCGGCAAAGATGGGCATTTCGGTCGGCTAATATTTCAACTGAGCCTTTTTCTGGTCTGCGACAACTACAAGCACGCCGTTTTCAGGATTGAGGTATTTCCCGGCAACTCTCAGCACATCTTCTTTTGTCACTGAATTTATATACTCGATATATTTCCTGTCGTAATTAAGGCCGAGGCTGTAGAACTCGATAGAGGCGAGGAAGTCCGATATCTTCCTGTTTGTGTCGAGCCTTCTTGGAAAGCTGCCGGTCAGAAAAGCTTTAGCGTCAGACAGTTCCTGTTCCGATACTTCTTCCTTTTTTATTTTTTCTATTTGCTTCAGTATCTCATCGATCGCGGCATTTGCCGACTCGTTCTTTGTCTGTACGCCGGCCTGAAAAGAACCCGTTTCCTTATAGGCTGCAAAAAAACTGTGAACGTCGTAGGCAAGTCCCATCTTTTCTCTTACAGTCTGCATCAGCCTTGAAGAGAAACCGCCGCCCCCGAGGATATAATTCATGACGGTCACTGCATAATAATCGGGGTTGTCCCTGCCGATGCCGGGATTTCCAAGTATTATGTTTGCCTGGGTCAGGTCCTTTTCTATTTTTATTACTTTCCTTGTTTTACTCCCTTCGGATTGTTTTGTAACTCTTGGCAATAACTCCGCCGACTTCCATCCGCCAAGATATTTCTCCAGCAGCACTATCAGCTCTTCCTGTGTGAGGTCTCCCACAACCGACAGAATGGAATTGTTCGGCACAAAATAATATTTATGAAACCTCATCAGATCATCTCTCTGAATGGCGTCAATCGTTTCGACCGACCCTTCGACAAGTCTTCCATAGGGATGCTCCCCGAAGATTTCCTTCCGGAACGCCCGTTCTGCAAGAAAAGACGGCTCTTCCTCCCGCTGTTTCAAAGAACCTTTGATAATGTCCTTTTTTCTGTCGATTTCTTCCGCGGGGAAGGAAGGGTTCAGAAGGATGTCTGAACAAAGGTCGAAACCTTTGTTGACGTCCTTTTTGAGGACCGACAAAGTGATGGTCGTATAATCACTACCTGCCGACGCATCAAGCGAGGCGCCTATAAAGTCCGTTTCTTCGCTGATGACTTTCGATGTGCGGGTTTTTGTCCCCTCTGATAAAAGCTCTGCCGTAAGGTTGGCAAGCCCCGCCTTTTCAGCCGGTTCATTCACCTGCCCGGCTTTTACAATGAGAGTGACCATAACAATCGGAAGGTTGTGATTTTCGGAATGGAGAACGGTAAGGCCGTTTGGAAGGACAGTTCTGTTTGCATTGACGGCATAAACATCAGTACCATATAAAATGCAAATTGCAAATTGCAGAATGCAAAATAGAATAAACGACTTTATGAATTTTAATTTTGTATTTTTCATTTTGTCCCTAAAGACGACTCGCCGAGGCGGGAATTTTGACCTTTTGTCGGTATTAATATTCCCGCCGTTCTGTTCTCTTCGGTCAAGTATTTCCCGGCCGCTCTCATCACATCCTCCGGTGTTACCTTCCGTATCCCTTCGAGGTATTTATCGATCAGCCTCCAGTCGCCGAGCATCTCGAACAAACCATATTTCATTGCCTGCATGTAAATGGAGTCCTGCTCCATTATAAAAGATGCTTCAATCTGATTTTTTGCCTTCAGGATCTCCCGCTCGGCCGGCAGCTCTGTCTTTATTTTTTCTATCTCGGAATAGAGCGCGTCTTCAACATCTTTAACCTCTTTGCCGGGTGCGGCGGTTGCAAAAAAGAAAAACAGAAAAGGATCTTTATTAAAACCGCCGTAATCGGCTGAAACGCCGAGAGCAATTTTTTTCTCGTATACAAGGGATTGATAAAGCCTTGTGCTTTTTCCTCCCGAAAGAACCAGGTTCAGAACATCAAGAGCATAACTGTCCTCATGCGGAAAGCTTGGCGTATGGTAGGCCATAATGATGGAGGGCAGTTCCGCTTCCCTCCTGAGGGTTATCCGTCTTTCACCCTTCTGCTCGGGCTCGTCGGCAGTCGTGCTTTTCTTCATACCCTCGGAATGGATTTCAAAATGCGATTTGATCTGTTTCATCATATCGTCTGCATTTACATCTCCGACAACAATGATTACCGCGTTTTCAGGCGAATAACGGGTCTTATAGTATGAAGTTAAATCTTCTTTGTCTATGGATTTGATCTCGGACATCCACCCTATTACGGGCCGTTGATAGGGATGCGCCTTATATGCCGCCGCAACAACCTCCTCGAATAATGAATTCTGCGGATCATCCTCGTATCTGAGTCTGCGCTCCTCCATAACAACTCTTCTTTCGGAAATCGTTTCATCGGGATCGAGAGTCAGATTTCTCATGCGGTCTGCTTCGAGTTCGATAGGCAGCGTTATTCTGTCCGAAGGTAATATTTCAAAATAGGCGGTATAGTCTTTTGTGGTATGGGCATTGTCCGTCCCGCCGTTTTTCTGCACAATTTTTGAAAGTACGGACGGGCCGTACTTTGGGGTGCCCTTGAACATCATATGCTCAAGCAGATGACTTATCCCGGATTTGCCTGCAGGTTCATCTTTTGCGCCGACCCGGTACCAGACCTGAAATGTCGCCACAGGGGCCTTATGCTCCTCGACAATTATTACTTTCAGTCCGTTATCGAGTTTATATTCTTTTACCTCGGATGCGCCCAGACTGCCCGGCAGAAGAAAAATCAGAAGAAAAAGAAATGCCCTGGCACAGCTATTTTTCATTTTAAAAAAACCGCCTTTATCTGTCAATATTTTTCTATAATACATATGGCAACGGATACACTTCATGGATAATTTTACTATTAAATTTTATCAGAAATCGTGGTAATAATGAAACCCGATTATTAAAGCCCGTTGCATTTTGTATCTTAATTGAAAATGCAGGTTTTATTTAATACTTGACACTTTTGAACATCTTCGTTATTTTTATTAAAGTGAAACTTTCAAAAAGGAGCAATAATTATGCATAGAAAAAACCTTAGGGGAGAAGCAACCTTCTTTATTTTCCTTTTTCTTTTGCTTCCCTGTTTGTTAGCGGCGCAGGAAACGGAATACAAAGATTATACGGTAATCAGAGGTGATACCCTCTGGGATATTTCCAATAAAGAATTGCAGGATTCGTTTTTGTGGCCAAAAGTCTGGAAGGAAAACCCCGAGATCGGAAACCCCGACCGGATTTATCCCGGGCAGAAGATCAAGATCCCGCTGTATTTGTTGCAGAAAGAGATCAAACCTGAACCAAAACCGGTTGAAGTAAAAAGACCCGTAATAAAGCCGATAGTCAAAGAAGAAAAACCGGTTGAAGCTAAAGTTGAACCGGTGAAAAAAGAATATATTTTGAACAAACACATCTTGCTTGCAAGCGGGTACATCTCGGATAAAATCCCGAGTGTCGGCATAATAAAAGACACGCCGACCGGCAGAAGCATTATAGGTAAAGACGATTATGCTTTTATAACAACGGAGAAGCCGGTAAAAAAAGGCGACAGGTTTTATATTTTTCATATAATGGAAATAGTAAAGCACCCGGAAAGCGGCCGTAAGCTTGGCTATCTGATAGACGTCGTTGGAGCGGCAGAGGTTGTAGGTCAGGAAGAAAATGACGACCCTAAAATTATAATTACTAATGCTTATACTGATATTTCAACAGGATATTTCCTCGACAACTACTATGAGGTGGAACCTCCGATAGAACCGGACAATCCAAGGAAGCCCGATGTTAGCGGATACATTGTTGCATCCAAACACATGCATCTCATCAATGTCCCCTATGACATTGCTTATATCGATAAAGGCTCCAGGGACGGCCTGAAGGTCGGTGATTTACTGGCAACTCTTGAGCAGGGGAAGCACAAAATATACAATGGAATAATTCAGATCATCAACCCCAGAGAAACAACCTCTACGGTCATAATAAAGAAGAGCACCGACTCTATCACAAAAGGAGACGCTGTAATAAAGGTTAAGCCGGAGTAGAAAGCAATCTCTTAAGGGCTTTAAGTCTGCTCGGGTGTTTCAGCTTTCTTAATGCCTTTGCTTCTATCTGCCTGACTCTTTCTCTTGTAATGGAAAGATGTCTTCCGACCTCTTCGAGGGTGTGGTCCCTGTCCGCGCCGATTCCGAACCTCATCCTGATGACCATTTCTTCCTTGGGAGTCAGTGTTTTAAGAACCTGCTGTATTTGTTCGGATGTCTCGATTTTTTCGGCATCCGAATAAGGAGAAGGGCTGTTTTTATCGCCTATAAAATCCTCAAGTTCGGTATCTTCATCACCGACGGGAGTCTGAAGCGCAATAGGGTCCTGTATCGCCCTGAAAACTTCCTCAACCTTTCGGATAGGAACAATGAGTTTCTGCGCGATCTCTTCATTTGTAGGTTCCCTGCCAAGCTGCTGTGTAAGTTCACGGGACGCCTTGGTGACCCTATTATAAAACTCCATCATATGGACGGGAACTCTGATGGTTTTTGTTTGATCTATTAAAGCTCTTGTAATGGCCTGCCTGATCCACCAGGTAGCATAGGTGCTGAATTTAAATCCTTTCTCATATTTGAACTTGTCAACCGCCTTCATCAGACCTATATTGCCTTCCTGGATTAAATCAAGAAGGGGCAATCCTCTTCCTACATAATTCTTTGCAATATTTACTACAAGCCGGAGATTACGGGTAATCAGTTCATCTTTGGCCGTAGAGATAAGTATCCTGGCTTTCTGAATGCGCGACCACATTCCCTTTATTTCATCGACTTTGACCCCGATTTCAGACTCAAGCTTCTTATATACTTTTTCTACTTCCTTGGCCGACAACTCGTATTTTTTCGTATCTATATGTTTTTTCTTTTTTTCCTTTATAAGATTCTTAAGTCCTTTTAATGATCCGTATTTTGCTATCTTTTTATCGACCGCTTCGACCTCTCTCATAAGGCCTTCGATAACTTCAACACTTTCTATCAGGGCCTCATCCGTTTTTTCTTCCTCGGGATCTACTAATTCGTCTTCATCTCCGTTCATGCTCGCTTCGAGCTTCTTATATAGCGGCAGCTCGATAATTAATTCCCTTATTATGAATTTCCCTTCTTCGAGTCTCTTGGCAAGTTCGGTCTCTTCATCCTTGGTAAGTATGGAAATATCTCCCATTGAATAGAAATACGCCTGGACAAGATCCTCCGTTTTTTCGTATTCCTCTATCTCCTCCTCTATCTCCTCTTCAGGGGGGACCATCTCTTCATGGTCAACGACCTTAACTCCCATATCCTGAAGAATATCCATGAGGTCTTCTATTTCGTCAGGTGAAAAAAATTCGGAGGGGAGGGCATCGTTTATTTCATCATAGGTAAGAATTCCGCGTCTTTTTCCAATATCGATGATCTCTTCGAATATGTCTTTCTCTCTCATTTTAGCCGGCTCCTTAAAAAATACAAGCAGGGCCTTTTAAAAAGGCCCTGCT
>JBAZWR010000128.1:0-7829 GCA_041660325.1 Thermodesulfovibrionales bacterium
ACCAAAATATTTTTATGCAATTACCATGAACTATCTTTTTATATAAAATTATCGAGTTAAATAAATTTATTTTGGACATCCGCAGTTTTTGGTTTAATGGGCTAAAGCAGCGCCAGATTATCTCTGTGAATAATTTCTTCGGAGTATTTGTAACCGAGGATTTTTTCTATGTCCGAGGATTTTTTCCCTTTTATTTTATCGATCTCGGCAGAGGAATAGTTGGTCAGACCCTTGGCTATGCGGCTGCCTTTTTTGTCGAGGCAGTGGATAGCGTCTCCGGTGTCGAAGCTTCCTTCTACGCTTATAATGCCGGAAGGCAGCAGGCTTTTGCCGCCTTCAACCAGGGCCTTTACCGCGCCTTCGTCAAGGGTGATACTCCCTTTTGAACGGCTGCCGTAGGCGATCCAGCCTTTGCGTGAGGACATCTTTCCCTTGCTCGATTCAAACAAAGTTCCTAAACGGCTGCCATCCATAAGAGCAATAAGCAACCCCTCCCTTTTGCCGCTGATGATATGTACGATAATCCCGTGGCTCAACGCCTTTTTTGCGGCAAGTATTTTTGAATACATACCTCCGGTGCCTACCATACTGCCTGCTCCGCCCGCCTTCTTCAATATCTCAGGCGTTATTTCATCCACATATTCAATAAGCTTTGCCTTTGTACTCTGTCTCGGGTCTTCGGTATAAAGACCGTCAACATCCGAAAGGATTATCAATTTTTCGGCTTCGACAATATTCGCAACCAAAGATGCAAGATTATCATTATCCCCGAATTTTATCTCATCAGTGGAAACCGTATCATTCTCATTGATTATCGGGATGATCCTGTAGGAAAGCAGCGTCATGATGGTGTTCTTGGAGTTGATATAACGTTTTCTGTCGGAGAAGTCGTCCCGCGTAAGAAGAATCTGCGCCACTTTTTTCCCGAACTCTGCGAAGCTTCTCTCATATGCCCACATCAGCCGGCTTTGTCCGACTGCAGCTGCAGCCTGTTTGAGTTTGATATCTTTCGGCTTTTCAGTTAAGCCGAGTTTCGTCATACCGGCGGCGACTGCGCCCGATGAAACGACCACAACTTCATACCCTTTATCTTGCAATGCAGATATGTCCTTTGCTAACGAAGATATCCTTCTTGTATTAAGCCCCGCTTTTTCGTCGGCAAGGATATTGCTGCCGATCTTGATAACAAGCCTTTTCACTTTAAGAATCCCTTCAAAGGTTTTTATTTGATACCGAAATTATACATCGGCGGTGATTCTATTGTCATCAGGCAGGAAATAGCACAGGCTGATCCCGAATGTTTTCAGGAATGGCGGACAACCCCATAATAATATTATGGATTATCCTAAACGCTGCAAAAGATGTTCTCAACTTGAAAGGCAGACATGATAAAAAAGTTTTTGGTTCTCCTCGGCGAATCCGCCTGAGTGCGGACGACTCCATAATGTACTATTTACATCGGGCAGCAAGCATTCATCTAAAATACACTTTACGTTAAAAGTGCCTTCAGGTGAATATGGCTCAAATTTTGTCGCATTCAAAAGGTTTTTTATCATGTCTGCCTTTCATTTTATGCAACTGATGAGTTATCCGAGCCTACAGCACCTTCAGCGCCGCTTCCGCGACTTTTGGATCGAACTGGGTGTTGTTGCAACGTTTGAGTTCGGAAAAAGCAAAATCTTTCCCGGGCGCCTGTCTATAAGGCCTGTCGGCGGTCATTGAATCATAGGATTCCGCAAGATGGAGAATCCTTGCACACAGGGGAATTTGTTCACCTTTCAGGCCGTCAGGATATCCTTTGCCGTCTATCCTTTCATGATGGTATCTGATCAAAGGGATAATCTCTTTAAGATCCCCTATCCTGTCCAGTATTGTCGCTCCCTGCATGGGGTGTTTCTTAATTAATTCGTACTCCTCATTTGATAGCCCCTGTTTCTCAAAAAGAGAATCATGCGAGCAAAGCCCGCCTATATCGTGAAGGAGCGCCGCAATACGAAGGTTTCTCATCTCTTCCTGTTTAACGCCTATGGCCTTCGCTATCGCCATGGAGTATGACGCCACCCTTTCGGAATGGCCTTTCATCCATTTGCATCTTTCGTCCAGGGTATGCACGATGGTTTCAACAAAACTCAAAAAGAGTTCATCCATCTTTTTATATGCATTGCAGACGTCGTCAAGCATTTCCATATATACTTCCCTGTTTTCCTCTGTTTTGCGCAGTTGTATCCTCAAGTTTAATTCGCTCTGCCGCAGCGCCTCTTCCGTTTGTTTTTTGGCGGTAATATCTTCGACTGTTCCAAGATAATAGAGAAGCTTACCCCTGCCGTTGCGGACAGCCTTCACATTCTCGGAAACCCATATTATGATCCCGTCCTTTCTGCAGACCTGAGACTCGAACCCGCTAATAGAATCATTCTCCTGAAGCAAGCGGAAAAACTTTGCCTGCCGGTCAGGTTTTACATACAACTTATGCCCCTTACCGGTCATGTCCTTCAGCAGCGCGGTTGTCGATTCATAGCCTAATACGCCCGCAAGAGCATGGTTTGCAGTAAGATATCTGTTTTCGGATGTAATAAGATAAATGCCTTCAAGCATTTTTTGGAAAATCAGGTTATATATCCCTGCCGGCAACGCTTCCGCTTTTTTCATTTCACAACTCCCCTTAAATAATATATTTTTATCATTAGACAAAGATAACAGATTGATGGGAAGAAAAAATATCGTAGAAATGAAAATTTTCTTGTAGTACTTCTACTACATTAATTACGGGTTTATTCTACCAGTCTGCGCTTGACGGCATAGCGGATAAGATCTCCGATACCGTGCAATTTCATTTTTTCCAGAATCCGGGTCCTGTATGTGCTGATAGTTTGAATACTGAGGGTCAATGCGTCCGCTATCTCTTTTACTTTTTTACCTGATGCAAACAAGCACATTACCTGATACTCACGGTCGGAAAGCGTCATGTGCACAGGTTTTTCCTCATATACATCGAGTTCGAAAATGATCCTTTCAGCAAGGGATGAACTCACATACTTCCCGCCATTCGAAATCTTTCTGATAGCTGCAATCAACTCCTCAGGCGCGCTTTCTTTTGTAATATAACCCGAGGCGCCGGCTTTCAGCGCCCTCATTGCGTATTGATCTTCAGGATAAATGCTCAGCATCAGGACCGGCAGCTTTGGTCTCCTCTTCTTTAACTGTTTAAGAACTTCAAGACCGCTTGCACCCGGCATAGAGATATCTAAAAGCACAACATCATAATGCTCCTGAAACACCTTTGACAACAGCTCATCTCCTTTCTCCGCTTCAGCCGCAATAAGCATATCGGACGTTTCGGATATAATCTGCTTCAATCCTCTGCGGACGATGGCATGATCATCGGCAATAAAAATCTTTATCATGAATTCACCCGGTTTTCTTTATAAGGTATCTCTACCTTCAATGTCGTGCCTTTTCCCTCATTTCCCGTAATCTTAACTTCACCTCCGAGCAGGTAGACCCTCTCTCGTATCCCTATTAGTCCAAAGGCCCGGGTACTCGAAATCTGCGCTTCCGTGATGCCTTTGCCGTTGTCGCCGACTTCGAGTATTAGTTTATTCCACGGTCTGTTTATGAATGTTACATTCACTTTGTTCGCATCCGCATGTCTGACGATATTGGTCAGCGCTTCCTGCAAAATGCGGTAGAAAGCTATCGAAACGTTACGGTCAATAAAAAGCTCTTCGGTATCCGAAACAAGCTCACAGGAAATCCCGGTCCTCTTCTGGAACTCTTCTGCCTGCCACTCAATCGCTGCTGCGAGTCCGAGATCGTCTAACAATATCGGCCTCAGGGCGGTCGAAATCCTCTGCACTGTTTTGATCGCCGCATCTATCAGGTCCGACATTGCCTTTGTTTTATCAAGAAGCGCCTCTTTATCTCCCGGTATTTTACCGCTTAAGCAAAACAACTCCATCTTCAGCGCCGTCAGCATCTGGCCGAGTTCGTCATGAATCTCCCGCGCTATATACATCCGTTCTTCTTCCCGCGCGGATTCAAGATATGCCGAGAGGCTGCGCAACTGTTCCCTGGAGATCCTCAGTTCCTCTTCCGCCCTTTTACGGACGGTGATATCTTCCACACAGCCTTCATAGTAATGCAGATTGCCGAAAGTATTATAAATAGCGCGCGCATGCTCTGAAATCCATATCCTGCCGCCGTTTTTTCTGTAAACCTCCGATTCAAATCCGGTTATGATGTTGTTTTTCTCAATGATCCTCATAAATTCCTGCCGCCGGTCGTGTTTTACATATAATCGGCTTATATCGCTTACCGATGCGATCAGTTCTTCAGGCGAGCCATATCCTAAAATGCGTGCAAAGGCGCGGTTTGCGGTTATGCAGCGGCCTTCTTTTGTCGTCTGATAGATGCCGCCGATGGCATTTTCAAAAATCAAGCGGTATTTTTTCTCCTCTTCGCGGAGCCTGCGGACCTCCATCGCACGGGATACACTCCGCTTCAGTATTTCCAAATCCAAGGGTTTTAAAATAAAATCAAAGGCGCCTGACTTCATCGCATCTACGGCAGTCTCGATCGAACCCCTGCCCGTGATTATGATGCCCACAAGATAGGGATCTACTTCAAGGGCCTTTGTTAGCAGGGTAATCCCGTCCATATCAGGCATAACAAGGTCAGTGAGGAGCAAGTCATAGCATTCTTCTCTTAATGCAGCAAGGGCGTCGTCACAGGACGTATATCCTTCTACCATATAGCCGCAATTCTGAAGGAGCTCGCAGACAGGGTTCAACGACTCCCTTTCATCATCTACAATTAAAAGCCTGCCGGAATCACTTTCTTTTTTATTCATAGTTTGCTATATTTGGACAATAATAATATTAACTTATACTTTAGCATATGCTTCAAGGCAAAATAAAGGACAAAACGAAAAAAAAGAAACTAAAACCGCGTCTCCCCCTTGACGCCGTCATGAAACTCCGCAGCCATCCTGTTGCAACAAAAAAAGGAGCGAAAGGATACGATAGAAAACGATTGAAGAAACAGGAGAAAAGCACGTTGGAAGAAGAAAATAGTTAAGCAAACTTATTAAGCAAACTTATTGATTTTTTTTGGATATTTTGTTATAGTTAAAGCGGACTTTCATGGAAGACAGGGAAAAGAAGGCGGCGCTTGAAGCGCTGTTGTTTCTCTCAGGTGAAGTTACGGCGCTCGCAGCTTTAAAGGATTCGCTGGGACTACCTGAGGCAGAGATAAAAAAATATATGGAAGAACTCATCTCCGAATACGGAGAGAGGAATGCCGGTCTTCTGATAGTCGAAATTGCAGGAGGCTATCAGATGGTGACAAATCCGGAATATGCCGAATTGATAAAAAAATTCAAAAGCATGCAAACATCAAGTAAACTATCCATGCCTGCATTGGAGACTTTGGCCATTATAGCTTATAAACAGCCCATCATACGGGCGGAAATCGAACAAATAAGGGGCGTAAGCTCCGACAGCGCTATCAGAACACTTTATGAAAAAAGACTTATTAAAATCATGGGGCGCAAAGAAGGTCCGGGCAGACCGTTCCTCTACGGAACTACGCGAGATTTTCTCCGGTACTTCGGTCTGAAAGATCTTACGGAATTGCCGACCCTTAAGGAACTTATCCGTGAAGAAGCGGCTTAATTTCAGGAGGTTATCATGAAAGACATTTATCTTTTCATTCTTAGTCTCTTTATTGCAATTTCCATTTCAGGCGGCGCCGTTGCCGACACAACATACACCGTCAAAAAAGGCGATAATCCAAAATCAATCGCCAAAAGGTTCAATGTCACTACTAAAGCTATTCTCCAGGCCAACAACATAAAGTCGACAAACCTTAAACCTGGCACAAAGATAACCATCCATTCGAAGAAAAAAGAAGCCCTTCGCAAAAACAAGGCCGATGCGAAAAATATTAAAAAGACTGCAAATAATAATATTAAAACCCTGCTGCATGAGGATTCCGCATCCCATATCGTAAAAAAGGGCGACACTTTAATGTCGATAGGGAGGAAGTATGCAATAGCGGTTCAGGATATTAAAGAAATCAATGAACTTAAGTCCGCAAAGCTGCGAGTCGGACAGAAGCTTCTCCTGAAAAAAACGGCCGCCGATGAATATGTTGTCCGGAAGGGCGACACCGTATGGAACATTGCAAAACGGTTTAATATTGATCCTCAGGACCTGATGGATAATAACGGCCTTGAATCCGATTCACTTATTCCGGGCCGTACGGTCCTGTTAAAGGCCGCCGCCGATATTCCGGAACCGAAAAATTATGACACAATCCTTTCACAGGCGCCGATGGAAACGGTTATCGAAGGCGCTCCGGAAACTTCGACTCTCGCTGAACTGGGCCTTCAGGACAGACTTGTGCTTTTTGCAAAAAAGATGCTAAACATACCGTACAGGTTCGGCGGGAACACCCTTGTAGGCATTGACTGTTCCGCCTACGTTAAAAAGGTTTATAGCCTTGTCGGCGTAAGCCTGCCGCGTTCGGCAAGGGAACAATTTGCGGAAGGCAAGCCGGTTGATAACGGTGAACTCTCCATGGGCGACCTTGTATTCTTCAAAACTTACGCATCCTTTCCTTCTCATGTAGGAATATATCTCGGAGATAATTTATTTATACACGCCTCGTCAAGAAGCAAGAAAGTAACCATAGACAGCCTTGAAACACCGTATTACATTAAAAGGTTTATCGGCGCCAAAAGACTGATCGAAGGAAAAAACGAGCAGGAAACAACGGGGCAAAAAAGCTGATCAATAAATCCGCAGTTTTCGGGTCAACTCTCAAACAGTACTTTTCCCATATCCGATATGTCGTATCCGCCGAGTGAGGATACGGTTTCCCTGAATTCTCCGTCGTCCCGGATAATTGTCAAAAGATTCCGGACCATTTCCAGATCAAGAAATTCCATAGGCACGGCAATATCATACCGTTCTTTTGCCACAGGAATAAAATCAAGATTAAGCGCCCTTGCCGATGCAAGGATAGCCAGTCCGGTGTCGGCTACTCCCGTCAGCACCGCTGATGCAACGCCCATATGAGTATACTCCTCCCGCTCATAACCTTTTACGGTATGCGGGTCGATACCAAGCTCTTTCAAACATTTATCCGTAAGCAGCCTTGTTCCCGCGCCTGACTGCCTGTTTACAAATACTATGTCGCTCCTTGCCAAATCATCAAAGCCCTTTATATTTTTCGGATTGCCTTTGGGGACTAACAAGCCCTGCTCCCGGTAAACAAGGTTAATAAGGGCTATTTTTTTATCGCCGAGCAGCCTTTTTATGAACGGGACATTATATTCGCCGGTTTCTTCGTCAAGAAGATGCGTACCTGCCATATGCGCCTCGCCTTTTTTCAGGGCTATTAACCCGCCCATAGAACCTACATGGGCCGATGAGAGTGAATATCTCGAATATCGCTTCTTCAGAATATTCGCAAGAAGGTCAAGCGCATTATCATGGCTGCCTATGCAAACAACTGTATTTTCAATTTCCTGCTTAGACCTGAGCAATTCGACCTCGATTTCAGAGCCGGCACCGATCCCCTCAGACATGGCAGGTATCCGGATAAATCCGTCAGCGCGTACCAATGACATCAACACACCCGCGCCACGGCTTACCGGAGTAGAAATAAACGTATCGCCGACCTTCCCTACCTTGACCCTAAGGAATTCTTCCTGGCCGGCAGTGGAAGCAACCTGTCTTGATATCTTTGTCACGAGGGTCTCGGGTTTATTAATGTCCAGGCCAAGCCATTTATAGACAATCGGTTTTACAAATAAATTGAATGTT
>JBAZWR010000129.1:0-7824 GCA_041660325.1 Thermodesulfovibrionales bacterium
GAGATAATCCATGATCTTGCTCACGCTTTCTTCAATACTTAACCTGTCCGTATCAAGAACAATTTCAGGGTTTTCCGGCGGCTCATAAGGGTCCGAGACCCCGGTAAAATTCTTTATCTCGCCGCTGCGCGCCTTTTTATAGAGTCCTTTCGGGTCCCTTGCTTCACAGACCTTTAGATCGCATTTCAGATAGACTTCGATAAAATCACACGGCCCAAACATCCGTCTGACCATGAATCTGTCCGCCCTGTAGGGTGAGGCAAAGGCTGCAACAGTGAGTATCCCCGCATCCAAAAACAGCCCTGCCGCTTCTCCGACCCTTCGCAGGTTCTCTCTCCTGTCCTCCGCTGAAAAACCCAGATCCTTACACAATCCCTGCCTTACATTGTCGCCATCCAGCACATAAGTCTTTATGCGGCGCTGAAAAAGTCTGTATTCCAGTTCATGAGAAATAGTAGATTTCCCCGATCCAGGCAGCCCTGTAAGCCAGACAAGGGCGGTTTTGTGTTTATTTAATTTCCATCTTTGTTTTCTTTTTACCTTTCCCTCATGTGGCGTTGTATTCTTATTCATATAATTTTTGCCTTAGTCCATTCTCCTTGAAAATTCTTTCTTTCGAAATGTTGTGAATTCTTATTGCTTTCATCTCTGTCAAGAAACCGGGGGTTCGTCATGCAAATAGGCGCCCTGCTATAGTATAATTTAAAAATACTAATCATGGGAATGTTGTATCGTCCGCTTTTAGATTCACCTATGCAGAAAAGACGCGATAAACCCTTGTCCAATAATGGAAAGCCGCCTGTTCCGGGCATTATACGGTGTTTGATTCTTAGTAAGGGGAATCTTTGAGCAACAATAAAAAACTAAAGATTTGCCATTTCACATACTCCTTCTTTCCTCTCATAGGAGGTATGGAGGAAATGATACATAACCTTTCACTCGCTATGCTCTCAAATCATTGTGAGCCTTATGTTTTGGCCCCCATTGTACGAAACAGAGACAACACCTTGAATGTTCCCTACCCTATTCTTCGTTATCAGAGACCTTCTTCAAAACATTTTGGCGTCAGACAGATTATCTTGCCTCTTTTGTGGTATCACCTGAGATATCGTTTTGATGTGCTCCATTGCCATGGTGTTTTCCCGCCGGGTTATGTAGGCTTATCATTTCATAAAATTACCGGTTGTCCATTTGTCATTACTTCACACGGCGGGGACATTAAAAAAAATGACAGGGGGGTCATAATAAACCCCGGAATTACGGCTAATATCAAAAAAGCGCTATGTGAAGCGAATGCAGTCACTGTTGTTTCTAACGACATGAAAGAACAAATTCTACGCCTGGGTGCCGATCCCCGCAAGTTTCATATTTTACCGAACGGCATTTTTGTAGATGAATTCAAGCCGTCAATAAAACAGAGCAATAATGTGAATTCTTATGTTTTATATCTTGGCAGGCTTAGGGAAGATAAAGGTATTGATATTCTTATTCAGGCATTCTCCGCTGTAAACGAAATTTTCCCTGCTGTCAGATTGAAAATTGCAGGAGAAGGAAGAGAGAAAAAAAATTTAATGACTTTGGCGGATAAGCTTGGCTTGGGCCGTTCCATTGAATTTCTCGGGATTGTACGAGGGAGCGAGAAGATTCAACTCCTTCAGGATGCTTTATTGCTGGTATGTCCTTCAAGGAAGGAAGCCTTTGGAATTGTGAATCTCGAGGCATTTGCATCGGGAATTCCCGTGGTTGCCAGTAGAGTAGGGGGTATCCCGGATATAGTGGAGGATGGAGTAAACGGATTCTTAGTTGATCCTGATAATCCGCAACATTTGGCGGATAAAATAATTCTACTGCTAAGTAATACCATTTTAAGAAATGATCTCTCAAAAAATGCGTTAAAGAAAGCATCTTATTATGATTGGTCCCATATCGCTCAGGAATATATCCGAATTTATCATGAGATCAGACAAAACTAAGAGATCATGAATCTGCTGAATGCATTGAGAAAACTATATCCCTTTGCAGGAAAGGCGAACATAACCCGGCCTGTATATGTTTTTGCGAATCGAAGGAACGCAGGAGATTTGCTGTCGGCAAAGGGCGTCAAATTAGCTGTCGGCGTAAAAGGCACTGACTATATCATTGAAGGGAATAGTCCGCAACAATTTTTAAAATCATTTGTCGGTAAAAATGTGCGGCTGATTATTGGCGGCGGGGGACTGTTCATGGATACGTTCAGCCCTTTCTGGGAAGCGACTATTTCATCAGGGATAAAATATGTTCTTTTTGGAGTAGGTGTATGTGATATCAGAGGGAAAAAATCCCTTCCACCTGACTCTTTGCTTAGAAGCATTGTTCTCCGTGCAGAAAAAATCTGGGTGAGGGACAGCCGGTCGGTCACACTGATTGAAAATATTTGCGGGATAAAACCTTCAAGTGTGATCTGCCCGTCAGTTTATTACGTGCATCAAAAATATCCTGCGCCTCTTAAAAGAAACGAAGGAAGTCGTCCACGGGTCTTATACGTCCATCACCGAAAATTGGTGAGGACAGCTAACCGGGGAGAAGACTTTGTGAAGAATATTGTTCAGGAAGTCTGCTCGCTTGATGGATTTGATTTTTCTGAAACGGATAATATCTGCAGAAATCCGGACAGATTATTGGAGAAATACATCCGTTCTGATATTATAGTCAGCACGAGATTGCACGGCTGCGTCTTCAGTTATGCTCTTAACAAACCCTTTATAGCTATATCGGCAGATAATAAAATTGACTCTTTTATCGATGATTACTGTAATGCGGTTGTGGTAGAAATGAAGAACTTATCTCCTGAGATACTGAGTAAACTTATACGGCAAAGACTTTCCATTTTGCCCAGAAGAGAAACATTCCCCTCATATCTGGAGGGGATAAAAAATGCCGGAGAGCTTATAAAACGTTTATTCATAAACGAATAAGCTATTTTTGCGTGACCAAGAAGGAAAGGCGTTATAGTATGGGGGATATGTATTATCAAGAAAAACTTCCCGATGACAGAGTTCTCATACTGAGGAAGAATGCCGGATGGAAGGAAGCCTGTTACGATGCCTGCATTCTACCCATTATATCCGGGATCATCCCTGCCGGTATGGAACCGGTAGCCAGTTCGCAGAATTCCCGTGCATGGAAAGTTTGTATGGAAGATGGCGCTGTCTTTATAAAATTTTTTAATTCCAGGGGGCTAAAAGATCGCATTCTTTTCAGGAAGAGCCGGGCATTTCGGGCGATGGAGGGCGGCGGTATCCTTTTACAAAACGGGTTCCTGACCCCCTTAATTATTGCTCAGGGCGAGATACGCAAGGGACTAAGATTTGATGAAAATTTCTTAATTACTGAGTGGATTGAGAATTGTTTTAATACGTATACATATTTAAAAATTTTTTCTAATCACCTACTGCAAGGTGATATATTACAGAAAAAACGCGATTTTGTGAGGACATTGGGAAGATTGATAGGAAAGCTGCACAGAAGCGGTATATTCCATGGCGATCTTCGCCCCGGGAATATTCTGATTAAAGTGCTTGATAACGATCTCCACTTCTATTTTATTGATAATGAGAGAAACAAGTTTTTTCCGAAAGGCATACCGTTGCAACTTCGCGAAAAAAATTTGACCCAGATCAATACGACGATTATGCCTGTCGTAACGCGTACCGACCGTATGAGATTTTTTCGGGCATATTTGGGTGAGAATCCGGACCTTGCATCAATTGCCAAGGGATTAATGTTAAGAGTATTCTTACAGACTAAAAAGAAGTTATCGAAAAAACATGCAGGTATTTGGGAGAAGAAGAATGGGAAAAGATAGAGTCTTTCATTCAGTATCTCGGATCAACATTGGATTACCTATATGATAGAGAAGCTAAAATATATTCTTGGTGTTTCAGCTACTCGTCCGGTTTTTGTTATTGGCACAGGGCGATCAGGCACTCATTGGCTTGGTTATTCTCTCAGAGATCATCCGGAAATTCGCGCTACAATTGAAGTGCAGCCTATGTTCAGATGGTCTATAAGGATGGCTATTGACCCTGCGCTCGAAAAGCAATTGTTCGGGAGGTTAGTGCTGGCGTATAAATGGCAACTTTTAAAATCGACGCCTCGATTGTATTTGGACAAAACGCATCCAAATATCTGGATTGCTGAAAAATTAAAAGAGACCTTCCCACGCTCGCTCTTTGTCGGCATAGAGAGAAACCCATATGCAACGGTTGCCAGCATGATGAAACATAGTGGAGTATCAGCATGGCATAAACGTTGGCGGGAATTTCCGGTACCAAATCGTTTTTTAGGAATTACGCCGGAATTAGCAGACAAATATGACGATATTCCATTTGCATCACAGTGTGCAATACGATGGGTTGCGCATCACAATAGAATGAATACACTTAGAAATACCCTTGGAGATGATCTTATGGTAATTTCTCACGAATCATTCGTGCATAATACTGAGAGAATAATCTATGAATTGCAGCAGTTTCTTATGCTGCATGAACCTATTCCAATACCGGTTGTGAAAATAGACTCATTAGGTAAATGGAAAAATCAATTATCTGATGAGGAAATCAAACAGATTCAAAATATTGTCGGCTTTCCTCCGGATACCAACGGCTATGAAGCGGCCGCTACATAACCGGCCTCTCATCTGACCGCTATTTCACTACGGTCCAAAGCGGCAAATGAGGTTGGTCGTTATTCGCGACAGGAAGCCGCACAACAATCCTCAATCTGTCGACATGCCTCAGCTTTATGATTGATTCCGGTTTCTTTTATCTTTGTGACAAATCACCTATTTTTTGGTTAAAATAAATGTTGAGATTTTGAAAATATATATAAAGGAATATCATGCATACTAATAGGCAAATTACCAATATTAACAAAACGGATTTTTTTGCCGTATCAAGTCTTCTCCTGATATCGTTTTTTCTGCGCCTGTATGCTTTCTTCGGTACAACGGTAATCAATCGTGACGGCGTATGGTATATCAATCAGGCAAAGGCTATATTAAACAATGACTGGGACCTGGCCAGGAAATGCGGATACGATTTTATTTCCTTGTATCATTTGTTAATCCCCTTCTCATACAAAATATTCGGTGACTGGATTTTAGGAGCAAAAGCCATTTCACTTTTTTTTGGAACTTGTGCCGTTATCCCCCTTTTTTTTATTCTCAGGCGATTCTTTCGTATGCGGACGGCTTTCGTTGCAAGCCTTGCATTTACAATGAATCCTTTCTTTGTCTCTTACAGTGTTGACCTTGTTAAGGACCCGATTTTCTGGTTTTTTGCCCTTCTCGGTTTTATGTTGTTTATAACCTCCTTAAAAAAAGAGGGTCAACTATACCTTTTGTCATTAAGCAGCGTGTCTTTTATGATTGCAGGTTTTGCCCGTTTTGAAGTATTAATCTATGTTATAGGGTCACTCCTGTATCTTCTTTTTTTTGAAGACAAAAAACTGAAAAAGATCCTCATCTTCACCGGACCAATTTTGCTCCTGATAATTCTTGTAAGCGTTCTGAACACTTATCTTCTGAGGGAAACTCTTCATCTCTGGTCTTTTTATCTTCTGCCGAGAACGCATCGGTTTTTCACTGCTGTTACTGATAGCTTGCTCCGGCCGGATATTCTTGGAAAATCGTTCCTCGCCCTGAAATTGCTGCTTGTTAAGATGTCAAAGGTATTGTATATTCCTTTTATCCCCATTTTCCTCATCAGCTTTCTGAATATCAGAAAAGATGTAAAAAGAGACCGGCATTTCCGGTATTTTATCCTCCTTTCTCTTATGTCATTGATAGCTTTATATTTCTTCTATATCAAAATCGAGGTCCTTTCTCCCCGATATACGGTCTTTTTTATTCTTCCCGCCTTTGTTTTTATCTGTTTCGGGATTGAGAAAATCATGCTTTTTCTCGCAAAGAGAGGCTTAGACGAGAAATACGCTCACCTGTTGATCTGTTTATATGTCATGACCTCCGTGTTAGTTGCCCCTTCAACCCTCATCCACCGGTCAACCGACAAGATCGTCTATAAAACAGCCGGCGAATATATCGCTAAAATTGAAAACAACAGAAGTACAATCATCATGGCGCCGGACACGAGGATAATGTTTTATGCAAACCTGAACTCTCCCGTCATCGAATGCGGCAACAAGTTGATGAAATATGACGCCCTGATAAAAATGAATTATCAGGACATGGCGCATTTTCTCAAAAGCAATAACGTCGAATATTTTTTATGGGAGGCAAAAGCATGGGAAGATGCCGGTTACGATTTTTTAACTGCCATTGATCCGGCACAGTTCAGGGAATTGATGCGCTGGGATTCGGAACAGGGCAGGCTCATTCTATTCAAGGTAATGCACCGGTAAGGGCAAGTTTTCATAATTTTCCTGTCGCAGGCGTCAGGGGAGGACCTCCCTTTTGCTTTCACTTGAGAGATATTGTCGAGATGAATGACATATTCTTCGCGACTTTATAAACAGGCGCTCCTTAGTATATAATAATTAACTTCTGACGATGTCAAAGAATCCATTAACATCAAAAAATTATGCGGCAACGGATTGTTTGTTGCTTCTTCTCTTCGGTGCGGTCATTTATCTGCCTTTTCTCGGAGTCAGTGCGTGGGATGGAAATGAGCCGATACGGGTGATAATCGCTAAAGAAATGCTGAGGTCAGGCGATTGGACAATACCGATCCTGCATGGGCATCCCTATTTTGCCAAACCCCCGCTTTTGAACTGGCTTATCGCTGTAAGCGGAAGCCTCTTCGGCTCCGTAAATGAATGGACAAGCCGTATCCCCTCCGTTCTAATGATGTTCCTGACCGTATTGTCTGTTTATTTCCTGACTGTTAAGTGGCTTGGAAGAGACGGAAGGTTTTTTGCTTCCCTTATGACACTCAGCATGATAGGGCTTATGTCAAAAGGCAGAGAAGCGGAAATTGAAAGTCTTCAGATATTTTTTATCTCATTCATTCTTCTGGTATGGATAAACGGATATGTAAGACAATGGAAGTCTTCCGTCCTCTGGGGGTTTGCATTATCTCTTGTCGGCATAGGGTTTCTCTCAAAAGGTCCCCAGGTGATTTTTTTCTTTTATATGACCGTAGTGCCATACCTGCTTATAAGAAAAAGGATGGCTTTGTTCTTCTCCAAAGGACATGCGCTGGGCGTGGGACTTATGCTCCTCGTGCTCTCTCTTTATATGCTTTCGGTTCTCCAATGGACAACCCTTGACCAATATATGCAAACGTGGATAAAGGAAGGCATTCAAAGGACTGAAAGCAGACATTCTTTAACATTCCTGATGCACCTGTTTGAATATCCCTTGAATTTAGCAATGTATTTCATGCCATGTATATTGTTCCTTATCCCCCTTGTGGTTTATAAAGAACTACGGAAGGAAGCAAAAAAATTATTCAGCAATGAACTCTTTATGTTTTCCTTTATAGTAGTCGCTGCCAATCTCCCTTTGTACTGGCTGCTTCCAAACATGCATGCTAGATATTTTCTCCCTGCAGGCCCGTTCGTCGCTCTTGTCGCGGCGGTAATTTTTGAATTGTATCTCAGGAAACTGCCGGCCCTCTCGGCAATCGATACCTTTTTCATTAAATTCCTAAAAGTGTTTACACTGCTGACGATCTTTTTAGCCGCTTCAGTCATACCCGTAGTCATCTTTCTGCATCTGAAATTTTCTTTTCCGTTATTGTTTTTCATTACATGTGCCCTTTTTTCAGGCATTGTTATCCTTTATAAATCCAAGTCGGTACAATTGACCCATATCCCCATTTATAT
>JBAZWR010000130.1:0-7745 GCA_041660325.1 Thermodesulfovibrionales bacterium
CGGCCGTCATTTAAGCCGATGATAAAGACCGTTTTCCACTCAAGGCCCTTTGCCTGATGCACTGTTGAAAGTATAACACATTCCCGGTCTTCGGCTGCGTCTTCCGCCTCTTCGCCGGCTGCATTTTGAAGGCTCATATCGCTGATAAAGACCTCGGGAGAGGTATATTTCAGTGAAAACTGCGACATTTGTTCGATGTCCTCTATCCTTTCTTCCGCATTCGGATAATGGCTGTAGAGATAATCTTCATACCCGTGCCTGAGTATATGGTCGATGGCTATAGAAGGCTGCAAAGGCGCATTGCTTTCCCCGCCTTCCTTCAATGCCCTGACCAGAGAGAGAAATAGAAGGAACCCGTCGAGCGCCTTTTTGGGAATTATCCTTCCCGTGTCGAAAACGGCTTCGAGAGGGTCCCCGGACCTCTTTATGGAATCCCATATCCTGCCGGCGGTAATGTTGCCTATGCCCGGCGTCAGTTTCAATATTCTTTTCCAGCTAAGTTCATCAAAAGGGTTTACCGTTACACGCATAAAAGAAAGCACGTCCTTGATATGCGCCTGCTCAAAAAATTTCAGGCCCGATCTTACCTCAAAGGGAATATTCCTTCTCTGAAGCTCCATTTGAAGCTCCATAGACTGATAGTGTGAGCGGTAAAGCACGGCTATGTCGTTTAAAGACATTCCGTCGGCCTGAAAGTCCAATATTCTCTGGCTTACAAAATCAGCCTGCTGAAATATGTCCCTGAGCGGCACAAGAAAAGGCATGTTTCCGGAAACTTTTACGGAATAAAGCTCTTTATGAAATTGCCTGCTATTATGAACAAGGCTTTTATTTGCCAGATGTAGGATCTCCGGAGTGGACCTGTAATTGGTGGTCAAGTTGAATATCGTCGCATCAGGATACCGTTCGGGGAATTTCAGTATGTTCTCAAAATCCGCTCCCCTGAAAGAATAGATGGACTGGGCGTCGTCTCCTACAGCCACGATATTTCCGTTCGTCTTTCCCAGGAGGTCGACAATCTCCGCCTGGAGCTTATTGGTGTCCTGATATTCATCGACGAGTATATGCGTGAGCTTTGCGGCATAATATTCCCTGATATCATTATGTTCAAGCAGCAGTCTTTTCCAGTTTACGAGGAGGTCGTCAAAATCCATAAGGTTAAGCGCGGTCTTCTTTTGCTCATAGAGGGCAAAGACATGTCCGATTTCCTCCATGACCTTCACAAAATGCGGATACCGCAACGGAATAATTTCATCAATGCCGCTTTCCCTGTTTTTCATTAAACTATATATACCGGCTAAAATTGCCCCTTTCGGGAGAAGGGAATCCCTCTTGTTTATTTCCGCAAGGCATGTGTCAAGGAGGTCTTTTGAGTCCTCCCGGTCGAGGATCGAAAAACCGGCTTTGTATCCGATGAGAAGACAATGACGTCTCAAAATCATATTTCCTATATGATGGAACGTGCCTCCATGAAGCCCCTGAATATTTCTGCCGATCAGGAACTCGACCCTCCGCATCATCTCGTTTGCAGCCTTATTGGTAAACGTCAAAAGCAGAATGTTTTCAGGCCGCACGCCTGTTTCAAGCAGCCGTGCAACCCGATATGTTACGGTCCTTGTTTTGCCTGTACCGGCTCCGGCAAGGACAAGCATAGGCCCGCCGGGATGCATGACAACGGCATACTGATCGGGATTAAGGTCCTTCTTATAGTCAAGCTTCAGGCCGGAAGATTCTTTATGGAGAAAGTATTTTTTCATTTTAACCTCTCTGCAATCTCCCGCGCAAAGTCCGCAAGGGTTTCGTCCCTGGCCCCGAAAATAATATAAGTATCCCATCCGCCAAGACGGTTGAAGAGCAGCGACCTTTCAGCCAAAACCTCAACCGATTTCCCCGCCGTTTTTATGCCGTCCATCAGGTCTTCACTCGAAATGTCTTTCTGCGCCGTACCTCCGGCATAATATATCGGCAGAAGGACAAGATGGTCCGAGCCGCGAAGATGCTTTGCAAAGGTCTCTATATACCCTTGCTTCATGAGCTTTGTCGGTCCGTATCCGTGCGGCTGGAAGACATAGCAAACCCGCTCTCTTATTCCTTTTACGGCTTCCATCAGACATTCTATCTTATGCGGATTATGGGCATAATCGTCTATAACAAGACGCCTCTTGTCATTCAGGTGAATATCAAACCGGCGTTCAATCCCCGAGAAATCCGGCAAGATTTCCGCAATATCCTTAAGCGATATGCCCATCTCGGAAAGCAGGGCAATGCATGACAGGGCATTGTAGAGATTATATTTACCGGGCATGGAAAGCCTGAAATGAATATCACGCAGATGAAAGGTTGTATGAAACGGGTGATAATTGATGTCTTTCGCCTGGAAAGCTGAAGCCGTATCAATAGAAAACCTTAAAGGGTCATTAAAATGACACCGGCCCAGGTTCCGGTCGTCGCCGTTGATTATTACCGCCTTTGTCGTGTTTCTGCCGAGAGTTTCAAACATTCCGGCAGTCTGTTCAACGGGATTATGGTCGAGACTCAGGTTGGCAATGATCGAATAAAACGGATAATAGTTAATAATGGTCCCATCCGATTCACAGGCCTCAATAACTAAAAGGTCCGAGCTGCCGGTAAGCCAATTGCCGATATTAAGGCCGCTCTTAAACTGTTTTACCCTGCCCCCTCCGATAAAGTTTGGCGACATGCCCAGCTTATTCATTAAAAAGGCCAGCATTCCGGCAGTGGTCGACTTTCCGCTCGTCCCGGCGACGGCTATTGACCTGAAAGCCGATACAATCTCGCTGAGATATTCAGGCCGGGTTTCCACCGTTATGCCCAATTCTTTTGCTTTTATAAATTCCGGCTGATCATGTTCGACCGCAGTGCTAAAAACAGCCGTCCCGATAGAGGTATTAATGCCTGAACCGTCTTGGGGGAAAATGGCTATGTCTTTGGACTTAAGCGTTCTGCAGACCGGGTGATCGGGATTGTTATCAAAAGAGCGGTCCGAGCCGGCAACCATGTAACCACGGTCCGCCATAAAACCCGCAATGGCCGAAACACCGCTGCCGCCGATCCCTGAAAAAAATATTTTTAACATCCGAATTTTATTGTATGATAAATAAAAACCAAAGAGCAAAGGGTTGCAGACAAAAGCCTGTAGAATAGCGCTCAGGGGACAATCGGTTTTCAACAGTCCGTTAACAGCTTTTCAACGGCAACTCTTTAATAACATGTAATTATTTTCTTGACAATGGTTGGATTATTTATTTATTATTAGTATTCTTAATTGATTTAATTTATAATTAAGATGCCATGCGGTTTTTGCCGCATGTCCTTTCCGCCAAAGGCGGAGCGGCCTACGGGGTTAACGCCCAACAGTGTCGCAATAAATTTACACGTTAGAAGGGGGGTAGAGAATTGTATGCTTTAGGAACCCATTTATTGGTCGAATTACGGGAATGTAACACTGAAATTCTCAAAAATCTTGAGAAGGTCAGAAACGCATTGGTCTCCGCTGCAAAAGAGGCAAAAGCAACAATCGTCGATGTTTCCTTCCATGAGTTTAATCCCTTTGGTATCAGCGGCGTGGTAGTAATAGCAGAATCCCATCTCACGATTCACACATGGCCTGAGTATGATTATGCGGCTATTGATATCTTTACTTGCGGTGATATTATTAAACCGGAAGTTGCGGCCTCATTTCTCATAAAACAGTTTGAGTGCAAGAATCCGTCCATCGTAGAGATGAAGAGGGGCATCCTTTCTCATGAAAATGAGAAGTTACCCCATAAGGTTTCTTCATCTTCTACCGGCAATACCGAGTTATATCAGATAGTAAACGGTTAATAATAGCGGTCACTGCTAATCGTCCCGATTGGTCAGGGCTGCAATTCCGGGGAGTTCTTTCCCTTCAAGGAGCTGAAGGGAGGCCCCGCCGCCTGTTGATATGAAAGATATTACATCGGATACGCCCGCCCTGTGAACTGCGAGGTCGGTGTCTCCGCCGCCGACGATGGTAAGCGCATAGGCGTCTCCGACAAGCTTGGCCATATCGAAGGTGCCCCTTGTAAAGGCGTCCACTTCGAACATGCCCATAGGGCCGTTCCATAAAATGGTCTTTGCGTCCTGCAGGACCTCGGCGAAGAGCCTCACGGAAGCAGGCCCGATGTCATAGCCTTTCCAACCTTTCGGTATCTCCTGCGTCGGCACTATTTTTATTACCGCGCTCGGGTCCGCATTCTGGGCTATCACGCAATCTACCGGCAGATAAAACTTAATGCCGTTTTCCTTCAGCTTAATCCTTGTCCGCTCGGCGGTTTCGAGCATGGAATCTTCTACAAGGGAATCCCCTATTTCGTATCCCATTGCCTTGATAAACGTAAAAGCCATGCCGCCGCCTACGATGACCTTATCGACCTTGCCGACGAGATTTTCGAGCACGCCTATCTTACCGGAAACCTTTGCCCCGCCTAAAATAGCGACGAAAGGTTTGACGGGATTGTCTATGGCGCCTTTAAGATATTCAATCTCTTTCTTTAAAAGAAAGCCTGCCGCGGAAGGCAGAAATTTTGTTATACCCACGGTCGAGGCATGTGCGCGGTGGGCTGCGCCAAAGGCGTCGTTCACATAGACATCGGCAAGTTTTGCGAGGGACCGCGCAAACTCCTCGTCGTTTTTCTCTTCCTCCGGATGAAACCTCAGGTTCTCAAGAAGAAGCACATCCCCCTCTTTCATCTTTGATACAATGTTTTCTACCCGGCTCCCGATGCAGTCAGGGGCAAAGGTGACTTCCTTATTCAACAATCTCTGAAGCCTTTTGGCAACAGGGGCAAGACTGAACTTCGGGTCTATTTTTCCCTGCGGTCTCCCAAGGTGAGATGAAAGGATGACTTTTGCTCCCTCGTCAATTGCATAATTGATTGTAGGAAGGGTTGATCGGATCCTCCTGTCATCCGTAATCATCAGATTGTCATCAAGCGGCACATTAAAATCCGCCCGGATAAAAACCCTTTTGCCCTTGATGTCGACTTCTTCTATCGTGAGTTTGTGAAAGATATCTTTAACGGGCATTGGATCAATAAGGTCTTTCTTTTTCATGCTTACATCCTCTTTATGATATAAAGTATCAGGTCTCTCAGGCGCGAACTGTAACCCCATTCATTGTCATACCAGGCAAGGACCTTTACCAGCTTGTTTTCGAGAGCCATGGTCAGGGTCGCATCCACGATAGATGAATGTTCATTGCCGTTGAAGTCGCTTGAGACGAGAGGTTCTTCAGTGTACTGAAGGATGCCTTTCATCGGCCCCTCGGCTGCCCTCTTCAATGCGGCATTGATCTCTTCAGAGGTAGCCTCTTTGCCGAGCTCCGCAACGAGGTCAACAACGGAAACATTCGGTGTAGGGACCCTTATGGACATGCCGTTCAGCTTGCCTTTTAGTTCGGGCAACACAATGCCGACAGCCTTTGCAGCGCCCGTTGTCGTCGGAATCATATTCAAGGCTGCTGCACGTGCCCTTCTAAGGTCCTTGTGCGGCAGGTCCAGTATCCTCTGGTCGTTCGTATAGGAATGGATGGTTGTCATAAGTCCCCTGACAATGCCGAACTCGGCATGTAAGACCTTTGCAACAGGCGCAAGGCAGTTTGTAGTGCAGGACGCATTAGAGATAACCTTGTGTTTGGTGGGATCAAGGGTTTCCTCATTCACGCCCATGCAGACCGTTGCATCCGGCTCTTTTGCAGGGGCGGAAATAATGACCCACTGCGCTCCCGCATCGATATGCCGCGCGGCATTCGGCCTGTCGACAAACCTGCCTGTCGATTCGATAACGATATCGACGTTAAGGTCTTTCCAGGGAAGCTTTTCCGGCTCGGTAACGGCAAAAACCTTTATCTCTTTGCCGTCAACCGTTATGCTTCCATTGCCGGATGTTACCTCGGCGCCAAAAATGCCGTGCACGGAATCGTACTTCAGAATATGCGCAAGTGTTTTTGCGTCAGTGAGATCGTTCAGGGCAACAATCTCAAATTCCTTATACCCCCGGCTCGTCCTGAGAAAATTCCTCCCGATCCTTCCAAAGCCGTTTATTGCAACACGTATAGCCATATGATTCTCCTTTCTTTTTCCAATCTCAATTATACCGTAAAAATAAAGAAAATCTAAAATTTAAATAGAAAGATACGGTAAAATTGAATTTCGCATTCTTTCCGTGATAAACTATAAATTCTTAATAAGCTGCGGGACCGAAACTAATAATAATGGCAAAAGTAAAACCCTTCAGAGGAATCATCTACAATGTCGCAAGAGTATCTGCGGAAGACGTATTGGCGCCTCCATACGATATAATTACGCCTGAATTCAGGGAAGCGTTATACATGCAAAGTCCATATAATATCGTAAGGATAGACTTCGGCAGAGACGAGACCGGAGACAACGAAACAGAGAACAAATATGTCAGGGCAAGAAGATACCTCGAGGCATGGATGAAAGAAGCGGTTTTCATTCAAAGCGATAAGCCTTCATTCTATGCCTATGAGATGTCTTACAGTTTAGGCGGCAAGCGGAAATCTCTTATCGGGTTTCTCGGCCTTGTAAAGCTGGAAGAACTGGGCAAGGGAAGCATCTATCCCCATGAATGCACCCATGCCAAACCAAAACAGGACCGGCTGGACCTTATGAAATCCTGCGAGGCAAATACGAGTCCGATCTTTTCTCTTTACAAGAGCACTGAAAAGCAAACGGCAAATCTCCTCCGGAAGACCGCCTCGACAACACCCTATCTCGAAGCCGCGGATGTTGCCGGAGACGTCCACAGACTCTGGCAGATCGATCAGGAAGAAGATATAGAGGTCATAACAAAAGAACTTGCGGACAAGGCCGTTTTTATCGCCGACGGGCACCACAGATATGAAACGGCATTTGAATTTTACAGGGAGACGGCCGGGCAAAATCCGTCAGGCGGTAAGCCTTTTGATCATGTCCTCATGTTTCTTGCCAATATGCTCGACGAAGGCGTGACTATATTGCCGACCCACCGGCTCCTGAAAACCGTTCCCGGAGACATGGACCGTTTACTTTCGGAATATTTTCATATTGAACCCGTAGAAAATGATTTTAATATCGGAAAAAGGCTCTCAGGCCGTAAAGATGTTTTTGGTTTTTATAAAAAGGGCGATAGAGTATGGTATATGCTTACCTGCAAAGGAGGCGGCAACCTTTCGGATATCCCTGATGACCTTCAGGATATTGACGTCATGATACTTCATGAACTTATATTCAAGGAGATGCTGCATACGACCGATATCGGCTATGAAATGGATATCGGCAGGGCCCTTGACAAGATTCAGAACGGGCAGTTTGAGGCGGGCTTTTTCCTTAATCCTACCAGGGTTGAGGACGTCGAGAAATCGGCGCTCTCTTCGGTCAGGATGCCTCCGAAATCCACCTATTTTTACCCAAAGCTGTTAACCGGGCTTGTTATCAACAAGTTTTAACTCACCGGTTAATTGCACTTGGTTTCCCATTCCATAAGGGTCTTGCATACAGGGCATCTGACCATAACTGCAGGAATTCCATAGGCGTCCTCCGTCATCTCGGTCACATTAGTCCATAATCTGTCCGTACCGAGTTCCATCTTGCAATTGCCGCAGGTCTGTTTATCAACTAAAGGAAATGTTATTATAGGTTTTGTCATTGTCTCGCATCCCCGTCCTCTCTTTATTTATATTATATACTATTTATATTATA
>JBAZWR010000131.1:0-7693 GCA_041660325.1 Thermodesulfovibrionales bacterium
CCACACTTCACAGTGTTTACAGGGCATTGAAGGAGAATACTCATATCGTAAAAGTACCCGAAGATATAAGGGTCCCGGCGAAAAAAGCCCTCGACAGAATGCTGGAAGTTAGTTAAGAGTTACGCACTGAATATGAACCGCAAGATAAAGCTCCCGAAGGGTACAACCGAGCTATTCATAACGGGCAAAAATATCCCGGAGAGGGATTATCAGACCGGAAAAGATTATCCCACGCCCCCGGTCCGCTTTTTAGGAGGCATTAGTTACAGTTTCTGATGGATATCAGGAAAAACATGGCGCTCTCGCTCCTGCTTCATACCTTGCTGATAATACCCGTTTTTTCTCCGGCAGGCAGGATCAGCGACAGTCCGGAGGTCTCTTCAAGCTGCGTGATGGTGTCTTTGTTGAATGAGATGAGAGATATGACTTCTCATATACAGGACCGTTTTGAGACCGATGATCTACCTGCATTTCACGGACAGGATGCCGTACGAATTAAAATGGAAAAAGTAAAAATAGCAGACCCGATTGACGGCGAAGATTCCCCTGCCCATCGGGAAAGCGATAAGCATAGTGATGAACCAAACATCAAGCCTGCGGATATCGCTGAACGGAAAATTACTTCCGGCATTCCTCCTCTGAATGCCCTTCCAAAAGCGGCCTCGGAGGGGGCCTTTTTACATAACTCCGAACTGTTGGGTTACGGCAGTCCGCCGTCAAAGCAAGACGACATAGGGCAAAAAAAAGACTACTATGCCCTTATAACCGCTGCTATTGAAAAGGCAAAGACCTATCCGTTTTTAGCGAGAAAGAAGAAGATAGAAGGAACTGTAATCGCGGCATTCAGGATCAATGCAAAAGGTTATCCGCAGGACATAAATATCAGGAAAAGCTCCGGCTTTGAAATCCTCGATTCGACGGCAATGAAGATAGTAATAAAAGCCGCCCCTTTCCCGCATGTGGCCGAACCCGTTGAGATACCCATAACCTTCAGGATCACGGATTAAAGCATACCCCTCTGACTTACGTAATAGTTTCTATAATCTTAACCAGTCCGGCTCTCATACCCTCTTCAAACAATATCTCCGCATGATTACAGTGTGCATCTCTATGTTCGTGCGCCCATGGAAACTTTGAACTTTCGGCGGTGACAAGGCCGTCACCCTTGCCTTTTTTCAGTTCTTCGGGATAAAACTTTGCGGGAATTATCTTTTCAAGGACATCCGGAAAAGAAAGGTTATTAAGGATAAATAGCGTAGGGCTTGTACCGCCGAAGGAGGCATAAGAGAGACCGGTTAGCGGACCGTCGTTCAATGTCTTAAAGAAATCCGATTCAGGAAGAAGTTCGAGAAAGGCGCCGCTTCTCAGGAAATCAGCGATCCTCTTGATTGCGCCGGTAAGCAAGCCTGTTTTGCCGGATGGAACGAGCGGCGAAATCATAGAGCCGAGGGGCGACAGATATTCCCCTATTTTTGCGATGGAACTTCCATGGTGAGGTGTAGAGATGGTGTACAATCCCCTCATGTCCTTTGTATTTGTCATGAGGTATTTTCTTGCAATCAGTCCTCCTCTGCTGTGACCGATAAGGATAACGCCCTTTTTTGTTAATCCGCCTGTAAGCTCCACGATCTCATTTAGCTCCGACACGGCGAAATCCATGGGGCCTGCAGGCCTTTTCTGGCTCCAGGTTATTACAGGATATCCTCTTGATTGAAGGTCATGAAAAAGGGTCCGGATATTTTCGGGTGTTTCATCAAAAGATATTTTGTTCAGCAGGATTTTCAGCGGAAACATTCCGCCGAGGATACGGGACCCGGCGGGGTCCGCCCAAATGTTTTTGTCCATACCGAGGCCGTGAATGAACACAACGGCAGGCTTATTATGATCGCCTTTATTGAGTACAATGTCCAATTTCATAAATCATCCTAAACGTTGCAAAAGACGTTCTCAACTTGAAAAATGCAATTAACCTATCATAGAAACCGAGGATGGCTAAAATAAATTTATTTTTCGATACCATAGTGTACTCATATAGATGTATTACCAAAATATTTCATGCAATTACCATAAACTATCTTTTAAAATAAAAATATCGAGTTAAATAAATTTATTTTGGACGTCCTCAGTTTTTGAGTTAACTTGAATTTTATGCAACTGATGAGTCATTACATATCAAGTTTTACCGGCAACGTCCCTTTGAATTCCGCTTTGCCTTCCAAACGTTCCATGACCGCTTTTTGCGCCTCTTCCGTCGGTTCATAGGCGGCGATAAGGATATCCGCGTCATTAAAATACCGCAGAATATAAGGACTGCCGAAAGAGATGACAATGGAATGCCTTGCTTCTTTTATGAGCCTTTTTATCCGATCTTTTTCAGCCTCTGAAATGCCGGAACTACCTTTCCATGCGGAGACGCTGGTGAAGATTACAAAAACGGATATATTATCTAAAAATCCCCTCTCACCCCCCTTTGCCAAAGGGGGAGAAATATGAATTCCGGCTTTATTGAAAGGAGAAGATTTGAAATATTGTTCGTCTCCTGCAAGGATAATAGAAACCTTGCCGGCGTCCGTAAGAGGAAGGATTCCTTTAGTGTCTTTGACAAGGGTTATGGATTTACCCGTAATCTGCGATGAAAGCATTTCATGCTTTTTATAATCAATGGCATCCGTTTCCCTTTGTTGCATCTTTTGCTTTGCAAGTAAAATCCTGCCTGCCGCCGCCTCTATATGTTCCTCTGAAATATCCTTTGATTCAAGGGCGGAGAAGAGTTCCTGGACCGTCGAATCGGCGTCGGCAGGATGCAGCAGGACGTCGGCGCCTGCTTTAAGGCATTGGGCGGAGGAATTTGTTATGCCTTTTAAAGCGTGCATATTCAGCGCATCCGTCAGCACAAGTCCCCTGAAACCAAGCTTTTTCCTCAGCAATTCGTTGATCACTTTTTCCGACAGGCTTGCCGGTTTATCATCGATTGCAGGTATGACTAAGTGCCCGATCATGATGCTGCCGACGCCCGTTTTTATCGCCTTCTTAAAAGGAGCAAGGTCCGTCTTCATCAGGTCTTTATATGATTTTTTTATCACGGGAAGCCGGATGTGCGAATCTATGGACGTATCGCCATGACCGGGGAAATGCTTTGCACAGCTTAAAAGTCCTGATTCTTCCAGTATCCTTATATACTCCGAGCCGAACCATGAGACTACTTCAGTATTGTCCGAGAACGCCCTGGTGCAGATAATAGGATTATCGGGGTCCCGGTTGACGTCGAGGACCGGAATAAGAGGCATATTTATTCCCACTTCAACCGCCTCGTCCGCAATAGATTTTATCGACCTGGAAAGGATTGAGATATCTTGACGACTGTTTTTATCGATAGCTGCCGAAACCGCCATTTGGCAGGGGGAATTTGTAAATCCCCGTATCTGCCGGCCTACACCCCGTTCGATATCGGACGCTATGAACAATGACATTTCCGCTTCGGCCTGCATCTTGCGGATAAAACCTTTCACCTTATCCTTTTCCCCGCCGAAAAGTATAAACCCGCCGACGCCTTTCCGTATCAGGCGGAATATCCTGTTCTGATATGGTTCCTCACCGATGCGAATACCTTCGAGTCTGGCGATGATCAGTTGGTATAATGTTTTTTCCAATAAATATTTTCGCTTAGTCATCACAATCCTCCCGGTCTTTAAATCGCATATCAGGTATAATAACGATTTTCAGGACAAGATTAAAGGTTTTTGATATAATTATCGCACAGGTTGAAATATATGGCTGAATCGACAATACTTCTTGTAGAAGACGACAAAATACAGGGTAAACTCACCAAAGACTATCTGGAATCTACCGGCTACAAGGTTGTATGGGCAGAGGACGGAAAGTCTGCAATAAAGATAGTTAAAACGCAGGATATCGATCTCATTGTCCTCGATCTTGTTCTCCCTGATATTAACGGGAATGAAGTCTGCCGGTGGCTTAAACTAAATCAGGACACCAGGGGCCTTCCCATTATAATGCTGACCGCAAAAAGTTCAACAAATGACAAAGTCACAAGTCTCAACGCCGGCGCTGATGACCACCTTTCAAAACCTTTCAACGAATCAGAGCTCGGCGCACGAATATATGCCTGTCTGAGGACAAAGGCGTTGCAGGACGAGTTGCGGGATAAAAACCGCCAGCTTGAAGAAGTGCTTTCAAAGGTTGAGGTCCTTGCGATCACCGACCCCCTGACGCATCTTTACAATAGAAGGCATTTCGAAAACCTCATCGAAAACGAGTTCGCCAAAACGGCACGTTATAAGTCACCTGCTACCTGCATCATGATAGACGTCGATTATTTTAAGCGCGTTAACGACGAATACGGCCATCGGACCGGAGATATCGTTCTTAAAGAAATATCAAATATTATAAAAAGCTGTCTGAGGAAAGTGGATACCGTTGCCCGTTGGGGCGGAGAAGAATTTGTAGTGCTGCTTCCCAGAACAAAGAAAGAAGATTCATATACTGCCGCTGAAAGGATCCTGGATACAATTTCAGAATATGCATTTGCGGGTGTCAAAAGACGGGTTACCGTAAGCATCGGCATTGCAGGCATTCCCGATCCATCCATTGAAACCGCCGAAAAACTGGTCGATGCCTCGGACATCGCGATGTATAAAGCCAAAAGTTCGGGACGCAACAGGATTGTCTTTGCACAATAACCCTTCATAAAAATTCCCTAATCTCAAAATATTTCCTAAATCAAATGCTAAAAATTAAGCAAATTTAAAAATTATATGGATAATTTATTTTAACCTGTATATCTTTTATCAACTATAGTTAGCAGGTGATTTATCTCAGAGGCATTTGAACATATATATTCACGAAAACAGCATCCGGAATCTTTAAAAATAAATACTGAATAATATGGCCAAGGCAAGCATCCTTCTTGTAGAAGACGACACCTTCCAGGCACTGAAGACAAAAAACTATCCGGAAAACAGCGGGGATGGCGTCATCGTAGCCGGGAACGGGAAATAAGCTCTTAAAGCGGCTAAAACTCAGATAAGCTTTGCGGCCGGTGGGCAATTCAAAATTTAAGCATATAATAATATGATACTTTTTATTAAATTTATTTACAAAATTATGAGATTATGGTAAATTAAAATATGTTGGCTATCCTGAATGAAAATCCTACGAGAGAAAAGATAATACTCCTTCTCAAAAAGCGCGGACCTATGGCCATTGATGACCTCAGCAGGGAGTTAAGTATCACATCCATGGGAATCCGGCAACATCTACTTTCCCTGGAAAGAAGGGGCCTTATTGAATATCTTACAAAAAGACAGGGCATCGGGAGACCGGCTTTCCTTTACAAACTCACGGAAAAAGCGGACGAACTGTTCCCTAAGGAATATGACAAATTCATTCTGAACCTCTTCCGCGATATAGAAAAAAATGACGGCAGGGACAAAATCGATGAGATATTTAAATGGCGGAAAAACAGGATTATCAAAGACGTCAGGGAAACGCTATCAAATAAAAAAACCTTACGGGACAGGATGTTCGGACTCAAGGATATTCTGGAAGCGGAGGGTTATTTTGCGGAACTCACCGATATGAATAACCATTTTACCCTGAAACTTTACAACTGCCCGATTTTTAAGCTGGCTTCGGAATTCAAAGAGGTCTGCCGTCATGACCTGCAGATGTTCCGTGAACTTATAGGGAAAGAGCTGGCCCGCGAAGAGTGCATTGTCGACGGGGATATTTCCTGCACCTTCACAATAACAAAAACCCTTTCAAAAAACTAAACCCAAAAGTAACTCAAAAACATTTTCCACTTGCCATAACTCACGGTTTTATTATATTCTAAACTTATTAAAATACCTTTAAGGAGGAACTGATTCCAGGGTTATTTGCTTGCCTGCCCTGTTGGTGATTAAGGTGATTATGTTGATCCGGCAAATTAGATCTTTTGGGAGCTCGCGTAAAGAACCGGTGTGCATGCCCGGCATTAATAGTGCAGGGAAGCCTGAAGGCTCTTTCAGGGCACCCACCTATTTTATAGGCGGATCTAATGTCGCTTTACACGGCAGGGTGGGTTTTAATTATCAGGCTGGTTGATATGACTATTATATTATCGAGGATAAAAAATAGATATTTTATGATAGAGAATAAATGGAAAACCGTATCCAAAATAAAATTTTTATAGCCTCCTCTGTTCTTATTTAAGTCATAACCCAGCCTCATTAAAATAATCCCAAGAAACCGGGCAGTTTGCTCAACGGGCAATCCCTTATCTTATGGGGAAATTTTAGGAAGGGGGTTTTATTATATATGGATTCGAATCTCGTTTATGTGTTGATCGGAGTAATTGCCGGTCTTGTCTCCGGCCTGGTTCTATTTTTCGTATTGCAATCAAAACTGAAAAATCAGAAAATAGACATTGAAAAAGACAAGTTAAGAGTAATCGATGAGGCTTTGAAGGAAGCTGAGAGAGTTAAAAAAGAGGCGCATGTTGAAGCAAAAGATATCGTCTATCAGGCTAAGGCGGAGGCAGAAAAGGAGATACGGGAAAGGCGTTCCGAACTCAATCATCTTGACAAACGGTTGAGGCAGAAGGAAGAAGTCCTTGATAAAAAGTATGACCAGATCGAAAAAAAGGAACAGGAACTTTCGAAGAGAGAGAGAGAATATACCAACAAAGAACACGCCATTCAGGAGAAAGAAAACTCCGTAACTAAATTACTGAAAGACCAGACTGAAACGCTCGAGAAACTTTCAGGATTCACCTCGGAAGAGGCAAGGCAGGAGCTTCTGAAGAAGATTGAAGAGGAATCAAGGTTTGAGGGCGCAAAGCTCGCCAAAAAGATAGAAGACGAGGCGAGGGAAAATGCGGAGAAAAAGGCAAAAGAGATTATCGGGTTCTCTATTCAGAGATACTCCAGCGACTATGTAAGCGATTCAACCGTAACTTCCGTCAGTCTGCCAAACGATGAAATGAAGGGAAGAATCATCGGAAGAGAAGGACGAAATATCAGGGCGCTTGAAGCCGCAACAGGCGTAGACCTCATTGTCGACGATACTCCCGAGACCGTTACGCTTTCCGCTTTTGACCCGGTCAGGCGTGAAATCGCCAGACTTTCCCTTGAGCGACTCATAACGGACGGACGGATTCATCCGACAAGGATCGAAGAAATCGTCGAGAAAGTTAAAAAAGAGGTCGAAACACACATCAGGGAAGAAGGGGAGAAAGCTGTTTTCGATTTCGGACTTTCCGGGATCCACCCGGAACTGGTGCGTCTCATAGGCAGACTGAAATACAGGACGTCTTACGGCCAGAACGTTCTTCAGCATTCAAGGGAAGTGGCCTACCTTGCCGGGATGATGGCCGGAGAACTCAGAGTAGATGTAAAGCTTGCCAAAAGAGCGGGCATCCTTCACGACATCGGCAAGGCCGTCGACCATGAAATTGAAGGCTCGCACCAGGAAATCGGCGCCAACATTGCAAAGAAGTACGGTGAAAACAACAAGGTGATCAATTCCATTCTGGTGCATCATGGCGAGGGAGATCCTATAACCGTTGAAGCGGCGCTTGTAGCATCATCCGATGCGCTATCCGCAGCGCGGCCCGGCGTCAGAAAAGAGAGCATCGAGAACTACCTTAAACGACTTGAAAAACTCGAACAAATGGCCCTTTCCTATAAGGGTG
>JBAZWR010000132.1:0-7603 GCA_041660325.1 Thermodesulfovibrionales bacterium
AAAGGAGGGATTTATGGAAGAGGCAAAAAAACCTATGGGATGGAAGGAATTGTACCTCAAAGAGGACTGGTGGGCAATATACCTTGGACTCGGAATAGTCGCAGCAACACTACTGTGTTTCTATACCGGAAGTTCTCTGCTGAAATCATTGAGCGTACTCCCGCCTTCCTGGTCAGATTACTCAAAACTTGTTGACCACTTTTCTACGAATGCCGTATGGTATGCACTTCAATTTCTTATATGGCTGACCGTCTTCACTATAAGCACCAAAATAATGGGATTTAAACAATCAGAATATATCCCTTCTTTTATCTTTTTGTATGTCTTATCAATCTTAATATTTATCATAGGTGAATATAAGCCTTTGTCTGCTAACGGCTTTGAGGCTCCGCTCGTTGCTCTTTTGGTCGGTCTCTTTATCTCGAATACTCTGCCCGTTCCCAAGTGGATGGACGCAGGTTTCAGAGTAGAGTATTACATCAAAACGGGCATTGTCCTTCTGGGCGCCACCCTCCCCTTCATGCTTGTCATCTGGGCCGGGCCCACTGCTTTTATGCAGGCGACTATTATTTCTGTGGTAACCTGCCTGACCATATATTTCGTCGCACATAAGCTGTTCGGACTTGATAAACGCTTCGGCGCGGTGCTTGGGGTCGGCGCTGCTATTTGTGGTGTATCCGCGGCTATTGCTGTCGGCGGAGCCGTAAAAGCCAAGAAGGAACACATCTCCATAACAATAACACTCGTCACAATATGGGCCATTGTCATGATCTTCTTTATCCCCTACTTCTCAAGAATGTTGAATCTCGCTCCCGGGCCGGTTGGCGCCTGGGTTGGTTCATCAGAGTTTGCGGATGCAGCCGGCTTCGCAGCAGCTGTTTCCTATGGAAAGATGGTAGGAAATGAAGAAGCCGCCGTCAGGGCTTTCACTCTTATGAAGGTCATTGGAAGGGACATATGGCTCGGGATATGGTCATTCATATTCGCCCTTATAGCCTGTTTGAAATGGGAGAAGGAAGAATGCGGCACCCGTCCTGATGCTTCCGAGATCTGGTGGAGGTTCCCCAAATTCGTCCTCGGGTTTTTTATAGCGTCTGTAATTATAACGATAATAACGTCGGGTTACTCACAGGCAGATTATGACAAGATAATTAAGCCTGAACTCATTAAACCTATCAAGAGCCTGAGGTCATGGGCTTTCATCTTCTGTTTTTTGAGCATAGGACTTACAACGCGCTTCAAGGAACTTGCGGCTGCGGGTAAGAAACCCTTCTGGGCATTTACCATCGGAGTTATAGTAAATGTGACGCTCGGCTTTATCCTGTCCGTGTTGATAATGGGTCGGTTCTGGATCGAAAAGACGGCTCAGTAGAATGGAATTTACCTGCAGAGACTGTAAATACTTCAATAACGATCCGGCAGCGCTTGAGAGGGCGTTGCCCGGATTAAACGCTTTAAGCTCTGCCTACGGCTCTACAAGGGGCGAGAACGGCATATGCAGCAAACAGGACATCTACCTGTCCCCGATAAAGAGCTGCAGGCACTTTGAATATAAGGTTTAACTTTTTTGAGTTGTTTTCCATACCTGGGATATTCTCTGAGCTACGGTAATATGCGTTAGAACCAGCATCAGCCATAATACGGGCATAATCCATCCGGTTATTGTCGCAAATATCAGAAGGATAATCCTCTCCGGTCTTTCCATGATACCTGTGTGACAGCATTCTCCGAGGCCTTCCGCCCTTGCCCGGGCATAACTTATCAGGAAAGCTCCGACGAGTGTTCCGAGACTGAGGAACGAGCCGGTGTGGTTGCCGTTTGCGGCAAGGTAGTATGAAAGAGAGAGAAAGAGAAAGGCGTCGGAATACCTGTCGAGGACCGAATCAAGAAAGGCGCCGAATTTTGAGGCTTTTCCTTTTGTCCTTGCAACTATTCCGTCGAGCATATCGAAGATGCCGCCAATTAGAATCAAAATGCCGCCCAGTTTTATATTTTGAGGAATAACAAAAGCGGCAAGAACGGTTATGAGAAATCCGGCAATGGTAAGCGCATTAGGACTGAATGGTATGCGTTTGGCAATTGACCCAAGAGGGGCGTCAAGGAAATGGCCAAGCCTAGCGCTAAGCATTTACCTCTCCATTTTCCCTTTAATAAAATCCTCCACCATATCCCTTGCTTTCTCATCAGGGAACTGGACCGGCGGGTGTTTCATGAAGTATGCAGACGGCGATATAAGCGCTCCCCCTACCCCTCTGTCGCGGGCTATCTTGCAGCAACGGAGCGCATCGATTACTACGCCTGCGCTGTTAGGTGAATCTTCTACGGAGAGCCTCATATCGAGGTTTATCGGTATGTTCCCGAACCCCCTGCCTTCCATACGCAGGAAACATATTTTGTTATCTTTGAGCCAGGGTATGTAATCGGACGGACCGATATGGATATGTTCATTCCGTAAAGGGATATGAAGCTGCGACTGCACTGCCTCGGTCTTTGATATCTTCTTTGATTTCAACCTGTGCCTGTTTAACATATTTAAAAAGTCGGTGTTCCCGCCGACATTCAACTGATAGGTATTGTCAAATTTGACTCCTCTGTCTTCAAAGAGTTTGGTCAGCATGCGGTGGATTATAGTTGCGCCGATCTGACTCTTGATATCATCGCCTATTACGGGGATATTTTTCTTTTCAAACCTTTTAGCCCAATCCTTATTTGATGCGATAAAAACAGGGACACAGTTTATCAGACTAATGCCTGTTTTCAAACACGCTTCCGCATAGAATGCCGTCGCCTTTTCCGAGCCTACCGGCAGATAACTCAGAAGTATGTCTGCGCCGCTCTGTTTAAGGACATTAACGACGTCACACGGTTTTTTCCGGGACACAATAAATCTTCTGTTTTCAGGATAATCTTCCATGTGGGCGGAGACTCCGTCAAGGACATTTCCCATCAGAACGGTTACAGGGGAATCCTCAAGTTTTATCGAGATCGCTTTGGTGCAGTTCGGCTCCGAAAATATTGCTTCACTCAGCGGCCTGCCCACTTTCCTTTTATCAATGTCAAAGGCTGCGACAAACTCTATATCCCCGGGAGTGTAACCCCCGAGACTGTAATGCATTAACCCGACAGATTTATCGGGATGTCCCTCATCGAGGGCATTATAATATGCAACACCCTGTATCAACGAACTTGAGCAATTTCCAACACCTGCAACAGCAACTTTTATCTTTCCCATTCTCTTATTTTACCCTCGCCTGAATTCTTTTATGTAAAAATATTATGCGCTGTATGGTATCTTTATCAAGATCGGATGCAAGAGCGGCTTCCCTGAAACTCATGCCCTGTACAAGAAGGAAACTTTATAATTAATGCCGTAAAAAGACTTTTACTTTATATCAGCTTTTCAACCCGAGTTTCCTGTATATCAGTGGGAAGTCCGTGTTTTCGGCGACCATATTCATACCGCGCTCTACTTTTGATTTGTCCCTTAACCTCAGACGGGAAGAGAGTTTTTCCAGCTTCTTTGCAATGCTGTATGTGTCCTCACGAACAATCAGAATCGGGATCTCTTTTTCCTCGGCCCTGGATATGATCATTTCGCTTGGATAGAGATCGCCTGTGAGGATGAGGCAGACCGATCCCGACTCCATTGCGGACAATTGAATATCGGCCCTGTCGCCTCCGACAATAACGGCGTTGTTTCTTGTCTTTTTGAAATACTCAATGGCCTTGTCAACCTGCATGGCGCCGATCAGGAAATGTTCAATAAGGTTGCCGAGCTTGTCATGGGCGCACAAGACCTTGCCTCCGAGCATTTCATTCAGCTCCTCTGCAGTAATGGAGCCTACTACGGAATCGTGCGGCAGAGTGCCGATTATTTCTATACCTTTGCGTTTAAAGAAAGGTCCTACGTATTCTTCAACGCTTCTCTTGTACTCCGGAGTTACTTTATTTAATATCACGCCGAGGAATCTTTCCTTGAGGTCCCTTTTGGCCTGAAGGACGTAATCGGCAATATATTCGCCTTCGTACTTGACTACAACAACTACCCTGGCGTCAAGGCGTTTTATTATCTTGATGCCCTGAAGATCGATAAAACTGCCCGTATAAATGCTGCCGTACCCGCCGATTATCATAATATCTTTATCTTTGGACAACAGTTGGAAAGACTTTTCTATTTTCTTCATCAACCCTTTGACGTCTTTCAGATAGCTCTTGACCATTAATTCCTGCGTCAACACTACGGGGCATATTTCGTGCAAAGGGTCCGTCAGGTTCAGCGCCCTGTAAATGCGCCATGCGTCGTTATCGGTAAGGATATTATCTATCTTTACAGGAAGGATGCCGACGGGCTTTATATAACCCACCTTAAAACCGTCTTTCTGAAATTTATATCCCAGTCCCATCGAGACCAGGGTCTTACCTGTAAATCCTCCCGTGGACCCCACGTATAAAGCTATCATGCTATTCACCTCCTATAGTAAATCGTGCGTCAATGGCAACCACTCCCTGCCCTCTATTCCGGACGAGCAAAGGGTTTATATCGGCTTCAATGATTTGCGGAAAATCCATGGCCATTTGAGAAAGGACAAGCAGGGATTTTTCAATCTCCTCTATATCGGCCTCGGTCTCGCCCCTTACGCCCCGCAAAAGCGGAAACGTTTTGATTTCGCGTATCATTTCATGGGCGTCTTCCCGGCTTAACGGTACGATCCTGAATGAAATGTCCTTAAGGACTTCTACGTATATACCGCCTAACCCGAACATAATCATATGCCCGAACTGAGGGTCTTCCGTTATCCCCATTATTATCTCTTTCCCTGTCGGGACCATCTCCTGTATTAATACGCCGTAGATATGGGCCGTAGGCATAATGTTTTTGACATGAGTTGTGATATCGAAAAAGGCGTTCTCCACATCTTTCTTGTTTTTGAGATTAACTCTGACCCCGCCTATATCGCTTTTATGTACGATCTGGGGCGAAATGATTTTCATAACAATCGGATACCCTATGCCTTTTGCCGCAGCAACAGCTTCTTCAGACGTCCTTGCAAAAAGACTCTTTGGCTGGGGGAAGCCGTAGGCATTCAAAACATCATGCACTTCTATTTCGGCCAGACGGTCCCGGTTTTCTTTTCGGGCATCCTCAAAAACCTGAAAGGCGTTCTCCTTCATTCCGCTGAAATTTTGATACGTCTTTTCGGGCCTGTTGATCCAGAGATGATAGCGGTACATAGCATTAATAGATGAGACTGCTTCTTCCGGATAACTGTAATTCGGTACGCCGTACTTTGTAAGCGTTTTTATGGCGGGCCCGACAGTCTTCTTTTCCATAAAAGACGTGAGTATCGGCCTGTCGATCAGTCTGGAAATGTTTACGATTGCCATGGCAGTCGCATCAACATCTACCGTTGCCGTCGGCGTCAAAAGTACGATAACTCCGTTTATTCTCTCGTCTTTTAAAGCGGTATTGAGGGCTTTTTCATACCTGTCAGCGCCTGCATCGCCAAGGATGTCTATGGGGTTGTAGAAAGACGCTACCGGAGGCAGAAACGTTCTGAGTTCGTCCACCAGTTCTTTGTGCAAAGGAATAAGCTGAAGACCGGCTTTATCACAGGCGTCTGCCGCGAGAATGCCCGGCCCTCCGGAATTGGTTATTATGGCAATGTTCGGTCCTTTCGGCAAAGGCTGACTGGCAAAAGCCACTGCATAATTGAAAAGTTCATTTATAGTGTCAACCCTTATAACGCCGCTCTGTTTAAAGGCGGCATCGAAAGCGGCCTCGCGCCCGGCAAGCGCACCGGTGTGGGAAGATGCGGCTTTTGCTCCCGCACTTGTTATGCCGGATTTCAGAATGATGACCGGCTTTTTTCTCGAGACCTCTGCGGCGACTTCCATAAATCTTCTGCCGTCCCCTACCCCTTCAATATAACCAAGAATTACTTTGGTATTCTCGTCCTCTGCAAGCGCCAGCATAATATCAATGTCCGAAATATCGGCCTTGTTTCCCATGCTGATGAATTTGGAGAAACCGATTTCATCGGGCAGCGCCCGGTCAAGGATGGCAAGGCAGAGCGCCCCGGACTGGGAGAAAAAACCTATGTTCCCCTTTGCCGGCATGCCTGCAGCGAAAGAGGCATTGATTTTTGAATGAGTGTCGATCATGCCAAGGCAGTTCGGACCTATAAACCTTACGCCGGCTTCCCTTGCCTTATTGATAAGTTCGGTCTCAAGTTTCGAGCCTTCTATCCCGCTCTCCCTGAAACCTGCGGTTATAATTATCGCCGAATCTATGCCCTTTGCCCCGCATTGTCCTATGACGTCCGGAACGTTTTTAGAAGGTATGACCACAAGAGCAAGATCGATCTTGTCGGGTACGTCCTGCAGTGAAGGATATGCTTTCCTGCCCAATATTTCATCCGCAGCCGGGTTAATGGGATATACCGCGCCGTCATATCCGTACTGGATGATATTCTTGAGAATATCGTGTCCTACCTTGCCCGGCGTCTTTGATGCGCCTATGACTGCGATGGATTTCGGGTTAAAGAAATTATTTAACATTCTATGAAGATATTATCGGAAGCGCGGGTAAATTTCAAGAGAAAATCATCTCATCTTTGCAGTCCGGTTAAATTCGGAGGATCTTAAAGATTTAGTAAGGATATATTGTATATGCACATTTAAGACCTTTGACAGTTCGGCAAAGAGCGCTTCGGAAGGTTTTATCCGTTTTATTTTTGCCGCGTCCCATGTCAGCAGGTCGTTATAGAAACGCGCTACCGCGGGTGAAAGACAAATTGCGGAACCGTTTTCATATATTGCCTCAGGCCCTTTTATGCACTCTTTGCACAGGATAGCGCCCTGTGAGAGGAAAAAACTGTAACCGTTTTTGCCGCATCTTCCGCAGGCGTCAACCTTTGGCGCAAAACCGGTCAATTTAAGGAATTTTATTTTAAATTGGCTGAGTATAAGGTCTTCAGCAATTCTCTCCTTTTCAACAGCCTGTAAAGTGTCTAAGAGGAGTGAATACGCTTTGATATTTGCGTCTCTTTCGGGAACAAAGTGCAGGGTAAGCTCGATAATTTCCGAGACTTTAAGAAAACAGTTAAGTTTATCCCTCAAAGAATGAAAAGGATGCAATATGTCCGACTGTGTCAGCCGTGGAAGGGCGGCGTTTTCTTTCCCCCAGAATGATATCCGGGCATGCGTCAGGGGTTCAAGGCTGCTGCCGAAACGGCTCTTGATCTTTCGCGGACTTTTTGCAAAGACTTTCAGAAGGCCATGTTCGGGTGTAAGATATGTTGCTATGAGATCCGCTTCTCCGAAAGGAATGGTCCTTAAAACGATACCCTCAGTCCTTGTGAGCATTACATGATATTGCCGAAATCTTCCGGCTTGAGATTCTTAAGCCATTCTTCAAGTTCGTCGGAAGAGCTTTTTTGTTCCAGAACGTTTTCTTCAACGAAAATGGGGGCGCTTGCCCTTAGAGCGACGGCAACCGCATCGCTCGGTCTTGAGTCAACATAGGTTTCTTTTTTCCCGTCGTTAAGGCAGAGAAGGGCATAATAGGTGTTGTCCTGTATTTCCGTTATGACGATCTTCGCTA
>JBAZWR010000133.1:0-7576 GCA_041660325.1 Thermodesulfovibrionales bacterium
TGTAGGTTGTTTTTTTGTCCTTTTTTATGTTATTTTATTCATTCGGAGGTGTTAAGAAATGTACGCAATAATAGAGACCGGTGGAAAACAGTACAAAGTTTCACAGGGTGAGATGATAAAAGTGGAAAAACTCCCTCAGGAAACAGGTATGGATGTCACTATCGACAAGGTGTTGATGGTGGCAAAAGATGACGGGAGTATTTATGGCGCTCCTTATGTCCGGGGCGCAAAGGTTATCGCTTCCGTTGAGGGTATCGGTAAAACGCGCAAGGTCCTTGTGCACAAACAGAGGCCCCGTAAAGTTTACAGAAAGACAAACGGACACAGGCAGTTCTATACTTCTCTGAAAATAAAAGAGATTATTCCGGAGGCATAGATATGGCGCATAAAAAAGGTGTTGGAAGTTCAAGGAACGGGCGTGACAGCGAGTCAAAACGCCTTGGAATAAAAAGATACGGCGGTCAGCTTGTCCGCGCAGGCAGCATTCTCGTCAGGCAGCGGGGCACCAAATTCCATCCGGGCATGAATGTCGGCAAGGGTTCGGATGACACCCTCTTCGCAAAGGTCGACGGCGTCGTCACTTTCGAACGCAAAGACCGTACAAGACTGCAGATCAGCATCTATCCGGCAGCCCCGGCGCTGTAGGATATCTTTAAAAAGAAAAGCAAAAGGCGGGCTTAAGTCCCGCCTTTTTTGTTGTTGCTAACGGTCCTCCCGGAAATATCCTTCCCGTTTATCTGATACAATATAAGTAATTCAAAAATAGAAAGGTTTCAATGAATTTTGTCGATTATGTAAAGATATTTGTCAAAGCCGGTGACGGCGGCAGGGGGTGCGTCAGTTTTCGCAGGGAGAAGTTTGTGCCGAGAGGCGGCCCTAACGGCGGCGACGGCGGCAGGGGAGGCCATGTCATTTTCAAAGCTACCGATGAATTGAATACCCTCATTGATCTCCGCTATCACCGGGAGAACAGGGCACAAAGAGGTCAGCACGGTATGGGCAAAAATATGCATGGCAGGAACGGAGAAGACCTTGTTATCCCGGTGCCTGTCGGCACGCTTATAAAGGACGCCGAAACTCAGGAGATACTATCGGACCTTGACAAGAATGACATGGAGGTTATTATAGTAAAGGCGGGAAGGGGCGGTTTGGGCAATTCTCATTTTGCAACTTCGGTCAGGCAGGCGCCGCGTTATGCCCAGCCGGGGGAAGAAGGCAAAGAAAGATGGCTGGTTCTCGAACTGAAACTTCTTGCCGATATCGGGCTTATAGGCCTTCCGAATGCCGGGAAATCCACGCTTATATCAACGCTTACATCCGCAAAACCCAAAATTGCAGAGTATCCGTTTACTACGCTCAGGCCGGTGTTAGGGGTTGTGAAGCGCGAGGATTTTAAGAGCTTTGTAATAGCCGATATTCCGGGACTGATAGAAGGCGCCCATAAAGGCGCGGGCCTCGGCTTTCAGTTTCTGAGGCATGTGGAACGGACAACAATGCTGCTGCATCTTGTCGATATTTCGGAAATGGGCGAGGGCGACCCTGTTGAGAATTATGAAAAGATCAACAGGGAACTCGAACTGTACGGCCCGGAACTCATCAGTAAACCTCAGACGGTCGTCGGAACAAAGTCGGACATCGCCGGCAACGGAGAACGGCTTGACAGGCTGGAAAGTTATTGCAAGAATAACAAGAGAGATTTTTTTACGGTCTCAGCCGCAACCGGAACCGGGATTAGACTACTTCTTTCCTACATATCCGTGAAGATGGAGGAGATTTGGGACAGAAAGAAAATGAAAACGTAAACATAAAAGTAGATGTGCGGTTGCTGAGTGACGCCGTCATTGAGTTGAACATTTCACGCCGGAACGTATCCATTTATCCTGAAGACCATCCTTCGGTAGAAAATTCGTTGAACCGTTCCTTCGAGCTGTTGCAGAAAATATTCCAATTAAGGCCGGAGATTACCCTCGCAGTGGCGAAGGATGCCCTGATTATCGATGATTCCTATCTCGACAGAAAAAATACGAGCTACAGAGAATTTGCCCTTTACCTTAACAGAAGAAATATCGCCTTCATAACATTTATGAAGGGCATAACCAAAGAGGAGCTTTACAAGTTCCATCGGATCATATCAGAGAAGATAACGGATGCCTTTCCTGAACGGATGCAGCAACTATTTCATGAACATCCGTTAGCCCATATCAAAGCAGGGTTTATTGACTATGGAGCCTTTTCTTTCGAGGAGGACGGGACTGAAACGGGATCGCTAAACGCTCCCCTCTGGGAGCGGTATATTTACGGACTTCTTAAAGGCGATATACTGACAAGCGATGCCCCTTCCGAGTTTAAGGAAGTACCGCCGGATATTATGGCGAACTTTTTCAACAACATTGCCGATAGCCGTATTAACGTTGAGACGTATGATAAAGTTGTCGCCTCATATTTTAAAAGGTCCCGGGAGAAAGGATTTTTGAGCGGGGAGATTAAGAAGCTGCTTGATTTCATAAATGACCTCAGCCCCGAATTAAAAAAGCATTTCCTCTCTTCGGCAGCCAGGGTTTTTGTGAAAGACATTGAAACCGCCTGTAAGGAACCCGGCAGTCCGTCTAAAGAAGAAATTGTCGGACTTTTACATGCTATGAATGAGCATCATGCGGCGATGCCTGAAGCCCTGAAAAACCTCCTTGATAAATTATCAACGTTACCACACGACGGTTTTTCTTTAGTGTCCTATAAAGGCAATCTCCTTGCAGATGATATTGTCCTTTCCCGGGATATCGTCAACCTTTTTAATACGAATTTCACGAGTTTTGTGACGGAGTCATATCGGGAAGAGCTAAGTAAACTGCAGGAATATAACGCGTCAGGCCTTGCAACATTTAAGTACAAGGAATTCGAAAAAGAATACAGCGATGATTATATAGAAAACGATTTCCATGATATAGTGCTGGAACTGCTCCTGTCGGATACTATTTCCGGTGATGATTACGGTTCTTTTATGAACATATTGCAGGAACAGGTCGACCGCCTGATATGGACGGGTCAATACGACGGAATCCGGAAAGCCCTTAAGGTATTAGCATTGAACTCTGAAAATAACCGTTTTCCCGATATGACCGAACAGACGCTTCAATATTTCCATTCAGGAGACTTTATTTCAAAGCTTATTGAATCTTTCAGGATTGTGGGCAGACAAGCACGGGAGGAAGCATGGTTGCTTTCAGAGCAATATGGAGAAGAAATCATCAACCCTATGCTTGACGCCCTTGTTCAGGAGGAATCGCCGATGGTAAGGAAATTTTTTTTAGGTTTGCTCACGCAACTCGGCGATAAAGTTGTTCCTGAAGCGATAAAAAGGCTTGGTGACGGCAGATGGTTTGTTAAGAGGAACATGCTCTATCTTCTGAGCGAAATTAACAGTGAGGAGGCCCTACCTCATATAAGACCATATTCCCGTCACGAAAACCGTAAGGTAAGCTTTGAGGCGATGAAGTATCTGCTGAATGCCGGTGATAGTTACGGTACGGAAGCTATCAGGTATTTTCTGCGTTCCGAAATACCGGAGAATGTCGAGCGGGCCATTAATTTTGCAGGTTCTTTCAAGGTCAGAGACATTGTCCCTGATCTGCTTCAACTGCTCAAAAAGCGGGTGATAAGCGGCGCCGATCTCTACAACAAGATGCCTATTGTAAAAGTGCTTGGTGAGATAGGAGATCCAGGTTCTCTCAAAACCCTGAAAGACATCGTCTCCGGCAAGAGCATCCTTTTTAAAAATGCTCTGGACAGACTGAAGGAAGAGATATATAGATCGTTGAAGAACTATCCTCCCGAGGATATCAGGGAATTTATAGAAACCGGGTTGAAGTCAAGGAATGATATTGTCAGGAGGGAATCTTTACGGTTAAGCAGGATAAAGGGGAAGAGCGTTTAAATGAAAGACGTTAAGACATATATTTCAACGCTTATGTCGGCGGTATCTATTTGTACGCTCTATGATAAAGGTCATTCTTCGGTCGACGATTTCACCCGGAGGGCTCTCAATTTGTTGCAGGGCATTCATGAGGAATCAGAGGTCCTGGAAATCATGGTTGTGGACGAAGATCTTATCGTGAATAAAAAACCTTTTAGAAAGATCGGGGTACAGGGTAATAGTTTTATCAAGAACCTGAAACGGAAAGGCATTTCCCGTGTGGATTTTTTAAAGGATATTAACTTTGAAGAAATGAAACAAATGATCCTTGCTCTGTCTGATGCAAAATCGGATCTCAAGTCGTCACCGCATATCAGGATAGGCGTCGTCGACGTAAAAACAGGAGGATCAAAGACGGATGTTCATATCAACCTTGAAAATCTTCCGGCCTTTTCTTTGGAACAGGTTCAAAAAGTCCGGGAGGTTTTCTCCGAGATATCTTCTTCTAAAACGATGAATATCGCCGGCCTTGAGGAGATTGTGTCCAATTTCATCATAAGCTGCAAGAAGGGGGTCAATATCTTAAAAGTTATAAGTCCCGTAAAAACATACAGTGAATATACCTTTACCCATGCAACAAATGTTGCGGTCCTCTCCATATTCCAGGCGGAGTCACTGGGTATCGGGAATGATCTGCTCCGTGAAATCGGTATTGCAGGGCTTATGCATGATATCGGCAAGTTATTCATCGCGCAGGAAGTGCTTGAAAAAAATGGATCTCTTAACCCGACGGAGTGGCAACAGATCGAGCTTCATCCTCTGTATGGGGCCGTATATCTCGCAAGGCTTGATGGTATTACGCGGCTTGCAGCTATAGCGGCTTTTGAACATCACATGAGATACGATGGAAAAGGATACCCTGCACTACGGTTGAACGGCAAGAAGCAGCATCTCTGTGCGCAGATTATAGCAATTGCAGATTTCTTCGATGCCTTGAGGAGCCGGAGACCCTATCGGGAGGCTTCAGAGTTTAAAGAAGTCGTCTATATCATAAAAAATAAGTCTGAAGGCATGTTTAACCCCCGTTTGGCGGACAACTTTGTGAGAATAATACATAAGGCTTTCACTGAGTAGTACCGATATGAAAAAGAAGAAGGAACCAAGTGTCCCTGTTGAACGGCGCGAAACCATCCGCCGGGAAATATTATCCCTGCTTAAGGCCAATGAACTTTCAGCAAAGGCAATATCCGCAGAGGTTGGCATCTCTGAAAAAGAGGTATATGAACATCTCGATCATATCCGGAAAAGCATCGGCAAGGGCGAACGCGGATTTATTATTCAGCCTGCCGTCTGCAGAAAATGCGGATTTCTTTTCAGAAAAAGGGAGAGACTTAAGAAACCGGGCAGATGCCCTGTCTGCCGCAGTGAAACAATAGATGAGCCGCTATTTTCAATTTTTTAGCCGTTTTCCGTGTGAACTTAATTCAAAAACTGCAAATATCTAAAATAAATTTATTTAACTCGATAATTTTTATTTTAAAAAGATAATTCATTGTAATTGCATAAAAATATTTTGCTAATACATCTATATAAGTACATTATGGTATCGAAAAATAAATTTATTTTAGACATTTGCAGTTTCTCTGACAGTTTACTCACCAGCTGCATTTATTACAAACGGCAGGGCTGATGCGATGAAAAGGTCTTGTAGTTCTCCTCGGCGAATCCGCCTGAGTGCAGACGACACCTTAATGTACTTTAATACATTGCTATGACCTTTTTCTGAAAGACACTGAAGGTTAGATTTGCATTTATGTGTTCGGAATATAGTCCTTTGTCGCATTATAAGACTTTTCATCGTGTCTGCCCTGCCGTTTATGCAACGTTTAGGTTTAAATGCATTCATAAAGGCCGCTATTTAACTTATTGCTTCTCTGGTCAGTTTTTCCGCGACCTCAAAGACCGCCTTTTTGTCTTCTTCGGTCCGCGCTTCGATATAGAACCTGACCTTGGGTTCGGTTCCCGAAGGCCTTATCATCAGCCATGAACCGTCGTCGAAAACGAGTTTGGTGCCGTCAACCGTTATAACGTCCCGGACCGTTCTTTTTTTATTGCCGATAATAATCCCGGTACCTTTCCCATAGCTCTGTTGAATTGTCGAGAGCCTTTTGATGAGGGTCTCGCCGACAAGCGAAGGGTCTACCGATATGCCGGAACGGTCCGGATAATAGTAGCCGAATTCATCCATGATGTCCTTCAGATACGCGCCCGGATTCTTTCCCGTGACGGACATCATCTCGATGGCGAGGAGAAGTCCGAAGAGCGCGTCTTTCTCAAGGGTATGATTAAATCCGGAGATGCCGTCTGATTCCTCGAACGCGACGACGGCTTTCTCGGATGCTTCCCGGACCATAAAGGGCCTGAAGTTTTTGAATCCGACCTTTGTTTCCCTGACCGTTACGCCGAGTTTTTCCGCGACGGCATTGACAAGATTGCTTGTGCCGACGGACTTTGCAACAACTCCTGAAAACCCTTTATGGACGTGAAGGAAATGGAATGACATTGCGCCGAAGTAGTTCATCGGTATCTGCATGGAACCGTCGGAATATCTTATCCGGTCTCCGTCGGGGTCCATAATGACTCCCAGTTTAAACCGGGACCTGCTTTTAGCCAAAACCTTTTCCACCCCCTGCATATTTTTTTCAGAGGGCTCCGGAGCCACGCCTCCGAAAAGATAATCATCCTCCGTTCTGAGATAGACGATCTTGGCGCTTTTGCCGAGGATCTTTTCTATGCAGCCCCTTGTCGAACCGTGCACATTATCGATGCAGATCAGGCAGTCTTCCCTGTCGATAAAGGAACGGATATTTTCCAAAGCAATTGTCTTTCTTTCGTTTATGAAACGGATATAAAGCTCATTAAGGTCTACCGGCTCGACGTGCCAGGGTTTAAACGGCTGTATGACTGCCGATTTTTTCATCATGGCGTTTGCGATTTCTTCAATCTTCATGGTTATCTCGCTGCCTGCCGGACCGCCGTCGGATGGGTTGAATTTAAACCCTGCATAATTTGCCGGATTATGGGAGGGAGTGAGGTTGATGGAGCACGCAGCCTTCAGCATTTCTATGCCTGTCGAGAATTGAGGTGTGGGCGCTTCGCCTGCGTACCATGTCTTGATGCCCGCTTGCTGAAGAAGTCCTATGACCTCCATGGCAAAATCCCGTCCAAGAAAACGGTTGTCATGACCGACTATGACCCCACGATTTTTTATTTCATCAAATCCCGGGACGCCCAGCGCTTTAAGGACGGCAGGGTCTTTACTCCTGAACATTTCAATAATCGCTGCGGTTACAATCCTGATGTTGTTGAATGTGAAATCGGTCCCTATCTCTCCCCGCCAGCCGGATGTGCCGAAGATGACCGGCGCCGGCCCGGGGTTATCCCGCGCAAATTTTTCGATTACCTGCAGCAAATGCCTGTTTTCAGCGACATTTGAAAGGATAGCTTTCCAGCAAGACGCCGCGTCCTGAAATGCCTGTGCCATTGGTCCCTCCTGAATGAAATACGCCGCAACATATATACAAGGTAACAGGGATATTAACCCGAAAAATGCAATTAAACCGTCAGAGAAACTGCGGATGTCTAAAATAAATTTATTTTTCGATA
>JBAZWR010000134.1:0-7552 GCA_041660325.1 Thermodesulfovibrionales bacterium
CAAGGGAAACGTCTTTTTTACCCTGTGGAATTCTCAGGGTATACTCGGGCATATCGGGAGGCGTGCACCATCTTCTTAGTTCGGGATTTAATTCCCTTATAATCTCTATGGAGGTCTCCGCGCATTCGGCTGCGATATCGAGGTCCACAGGCGTTTTTATGGTCGCCAGATCATAATTCATCGGCGGGTGATACTCGAGATTGTTAAAGCCGAAATTCTCCGGACTGTTTGCTATCATACTGGCGGCTATAAATTTAGGCACATAATCTTTTGTTTCATTCCGGATATATTGTGTATCCAAAAGCGCCCAGTAATCATCCGATTTTGATTTATTGAGCGCCCTGAGTATCTTGCCCTCGCCTGCGTTATAGGCGGCCATGGCAAGATTCCACGAGCCGAACATCCTGTAAAGGTCTTTCAGGTAATTTGCAGCCGCTACGGTTGACTTGACGGGGTCTTTTCTTTCATCTTTCCACCAGTTTATCTCAAGACCGTAATTCTTTGCAGTAGATGCGATAAACTGCCAGTATCCTACCGCCCGCGCGGTAGAATAGGCATTTGCATTGAAACCGCTTTCAATGAGGGGAAGAAAGACCATATCCTCCGGCACATTCTGCTCTTTCAGAATCCCCTTCATTAATTCAAGGTATTTCCCTGACCGCACGAGCCAGATAGAGAACCTCTCCTTTATCTTATCACTGAAAAAGGTTACGTTTTTCTTTACAGCATCGTTAGCCGTTTTGTTATAGCCGGACCGTTCTATTATTTTGGGCGCTTCCGGAAATTTTTCCTCAGGGAGCGTTGATATAACCGGCTGTTCATCCGAAATTTCCCGCGGATTTTCCGATGCATAAACAGGTAAAATAAACGATAATATAATGAAAACTAAGCTAAAGAGCCTGATTCTACTCATACCTGTAATTTTTAGCCTATAATAGTCCATTTTGTCAAGAAAAAAGTAAATATTAACCAAATGAAAGCATATTTTGTGCCATAAACTGCTTTTGCAAAGCCTTTGATTTTTCGATAAAAAATTCTAAACCGGCAGGGGGAAAAGAAAACTGTCGCCTTTTGTCATACGGAAAAAAAACCGGCTTTTTGCATTAGGCGCCGTAAAGATATGGTGGGCAGTCGCAGAATCGAACTGCGGACACGAGGCTTTTCAGGCCTCTGCTCTACCGACTGAGCTAACTGCCCACAACCTTAACTTTACTATTTTGACTTTTCCACTGTCAAGCCGACAATTTAAAAAGTTATCACGGTTTCTTGTGTTTCTTGTGTTAATCAAGTTATAAAGAAATAGATAACATGTAGAAATTAAACAAATAAAGCGTGTAAACTAAACTGACTGAGAAATCACAATGGTTTCATTAAAATTAAAAACTTTTATAAAATTATATAGCCCTGCCTGCATATCAGGGATACTTCTTGCTTTATCTTTCCCCACCCCGGACTTTTTTCCCCTTGCATGGATAGCGCTAATCCCGTTTCTCCTTTCTTTGTATGATAAAAAACCGGGACAGTCATTTTATTCCGGCATAGCGCTGGGACTTCCTTATTTCTTCGGGACCCTTTACTGGATATATCATTCCATAAACCACTATGGAGGCATCTCTTTTCTAACCAGTATAATACTTGTGGCTTTGCTGTGTCTTTACCTCAGCTTGTATACCGGCGCCTTTGCATTTTTGTTTTCTATTACCATAAGGAACACGAAACTTCCCGCCCTGCTGATTGCGCCTGCTTTCTGGGTTGTTCTCGAATTTCTGCGGTCTTATGTCTTTTCAGGATTTCCCTGGTCAAGCCTTGGTTATTCCCAATATAAATTTCTTGCCATGATACAGATTGCCGATATAACAGGCGTCTATGGCATATCATTCCTTGTTGTAGCCGTCAATGGCGCGGCATCCGATTACTTCCTCACAAAAAGGCGTATTAAAGATATGCCGTTATTTCCGCTGTCACAGACGGCTATCTGGGCCTCTGCTCTCGCAATATGTATTCTACTGTCGGTTATATACGGGTTGGTACGGCTCGGAGAGGAAAGACCCGGAAAACAGTTTAAGGCAAGCATTATTCAGGGCAACATCGAACAGGACAAGAAATGGGAACCGGCCTATCAGGACGAGGTCATAGATATTTATAAAGACCTGTCTCTCAGGGCCTCCTCTGAAAAGCCTTCCCTTATCGTCTGGCCTGAATCAGCCGTCCCTTTTATTTTTGGCGAAGACAAAGTTTATACCAACGATCTTTTAGAATTACAAAGTCAGCTCGGTTCGCCTTTGCTGTTCGGGAGCGTTCTTATAAAAGAAAAGAAGAAAAACCCGTATCTCCTTTCGAACAGCGCGGTTTTGCTTGATGAAACTGGAAAGGTTGCTTTTACCTATGATAAAATACATATGGTGCCGTTTGGCGAGTATGTCCCCTTAAGAAATATCCTGTTTTTTATCAATAAGCTGGTTTCCGGAATAGGGGATTATACTCCCGGTAATCGTTATGTAAGAGCTCATACTCAGTCGGGGGATTTTGCTTCCTTAATATGCTATGAAATGATTTTCCCGGGGCTTGTGAGAAAGTTCTATATAAACGGCGGCGATTTCATGGTCAATATTACGAATGACGCCTGGTTTGGAACAACTACAGGACCTTATCAGCATTTCAGCATGGCAGTTTTCAGGGCTGTGGAAAACAGAAAACCGGTTATCAGGGCTGCAAATACCGGCGTCTCCGGTTTTATCGACAGCAACGGAAAGATTATTTCAAAAACCGGACTCTTTCAAAGATTGACATTAACGGGAGAGATAAAAACGGATACTACGAGGAGTTTTTACTCTAAGTACGGTGATCTTTTTACATATATCTGGATTGTATTTTCCGTTATTTTGCTTACAAATATTTTCAGTAAAATTAGAAAAAGTATTATTTAAAGGGGGTTGTAAATGCTTATACAGGAAGAACTGAAAGAAAATTTAATCAATCTCAGGGACAAGATCGAATCTTTAAGAGGTTATCTTTGATTTACCTTCACTGAAGGAAGAAATTAAGAAAATTTCAAAGGAACTTGTGTCTGATGAAGCATGGTCTTCTCCGGAAAAAACAGGTCTTTTAAAAAGAAAATCAAAACTTGAGGATATTGTTTCCAACTTTGAGTCTCTGTCTGAAAAACTCTTTTACCTTGAAGAGTCCATAGGCATCCTTGAAGAAGAAAGCGGGGGTCTGTTTTTAACCGAACTCCGGAAGGAGATTAGCGATTTAAAGGAAGAGATAGACTTACTCGAGATCAAGAACCTTTTGTCCGGAGAAATGGACAAGAACAACGCCATCCTTATTATCCATCCGGGGGCCGGCGGTACGGAAAGCCAGGATTGGGCCCTGATGCTCATGAGAATGTACCTTAAATGGGCTGAAAAGCATAAGTTCTCTGCACAGGTTGTTGAATTGCAAGTGGGAGAAGAGGCGGGAATAAAAAGCGCCACAATAACAATTTCAGGCCAGTATGCTTATGGATATCTGAAATCAGAGGTGGGAGTACACAGGCTTGTCAGGATATCGCCTTTTGACGCGGGCAAAAGAAGACACACATCTTTTGCCGCTATCCTCGTCTATCCGGAGGTCGAGGAAAATATCGATGTCGATATAAGAGAAGAAGATATAAAAATGGACACCTTCAGGGCCTCCGGCGCCGGAGGACAACATGTAAATAAGACATCTTCCGCCGTAAGGCTTACCCATGTTCCGTCAGGCATTATAGTCAGTTGTCAGAATGAAAGGTCCCAGCATAAAAACAGGTCCATTGCCATGAAGATACTGAAATCGCGCCTGTATGACATGAAATTGAAAGAACAGGAAAAAAAGCTTGAGGTCTTTGTAGGCGACAAAAAAGGCATTGCCTGGGGTAACCAGATCAGGTCTTATATCCTTCAGCCTTACAGGATAATAAAGGACCACAGGACGGATATTGAAACGGGAAATGTAGACGCCGTACTTGAAGGCGCTATTGATATTTTTATTAAGGCATATTTAAAAAAGAAATAATCGATTAGCGGTCTGTGAGTCGAACAGGATTCGAGAGATTTTTAAACGGGTGTTATTAAAGATTCTACAAATGCTTTTAATTGCAATATAAAAATAGTAATTATAGTAGTGAGTGTTTATATGTTTGTAAGTATGATTTTCTTTACGAAACAAAGGAAATAACAGTGTTAGGAAGAGGTATAAAAATTGCACCCGTTTCTGAACAATTTCAGGCGGCAACATATATAACAATTTATTAAACAAATTAATAACAGAAATTCTTGTGTTACCTGTTAGTATTCGGATATAATGATACACCTGCCTGAAAAAGTTACTAACATTTGTTAGTAAAGTGTTAATGTTTTAGAGATAACTGAGATAACTATGATGCTGGACGATATATGGAAGAATAGTCTTTCCAGGATAGAGGAGAGAGTAGGCAATAATGCAATTGATCTCTGGTTCAGGCCTATAAAACTCTCTCAATTAAAAGAACAACAGGTCACCCTGGATATCCCTAATAAGTTTTTTAAGGACTGGATAGAGGATAACTATCCGGATCTTTTGCCGGAGACCCTGGCCGGCGTTCTTGGGTATCCGGTTACATTCCGTTACAGGATTGTGGAAAAAGTAGACCCGGACGTCAGAAAAAAGGACATGCGCCTGGAGAACAGGAGACAGAAACTTGCAAGCAGGGGCATATACCTTAATCCTAAATATACATTCGACAATTTTGTGATAGGCCCGAGCAATCAGTTTGCTCAGGCGGCGGCAAGGGCCGTTGCAGAGGCGCCTGGAAGGGCATACAACCCTCTGTTTATCTATGGAGGCGTCGGGCTTGGGAAGACGCATCTTATGACGGCAATCGGCAACGCCGTTATTGACAAAAGCCCCGAGATGTCCGTGATATATGCATCCGCGGAACAGTTCACCAACGAGGTTGTAGCATCCATACGGCACGAGAAGATGAGTGAACTGAAGGAGAAGTACAGGAACGTCGACCTGCTCCTGCTGGATGATATTCATTTTATTGCAAATAAAACGCAGACACAGGAGGAATTCTTTCATACGTTCAATGCCATTTATGAACGCCAGAAACAGATAGTTATTTCAAGCGACAGACCGCCGAAGGAGATAGGCGCCATTACCGACAGGCTCAGGTCGAGGTTTACCATGGGTCTTATCGCCGACATACAGCCTCCGGAGTTCGAAACCAAGATCGCGATACTTCAGAAAAAGTCCGACATGGAAAAGATCATTATTCCTGAAGAAGTTGCCCATTATCTGGCGGCAAAGGTCAAATCGAATATACGCGAACTGGAAGGCTGCCTCATACGACTCGGTGCACAGGCTTCTTTGACCGGACGGCCCATAAATATTGATATGGCAAAGAATATCCTTCAGGACCTGATCGAAGACGATGAAAAACCTGTTACAACGGACCAGATTCAAAGAGTGGTAAGCGAGCATTTCGGACTGAAAATAAGCGACATGAAGGCAAAGAAGAGAACAAAGGAAGTAGCCCTTCCGCGCCAGATAGCCATGTATCTAAGCAAGCAATTGACGAGCCTCTCACTGAGTGATATAGGAAAAAACTTTGGCGGAAAAGACCACGCAACGGTCATATATTCATACAAGCAGGTTGAAGATAAAAGGGCGAGGGATGAGGTATTCAACAGAATGATCGAGATCCTTTCACGAAAAATCAAGGTTTAAAAGAAGTCGCGTTTTACAGAGGAGGGAGTGATTATGAAGCTCAGCGTAACAAAAAACGAAATGCAGCAGAAGCTTGCCAATATCCAGAATATTGTTGAGAAGAAAAATACCATGCCGATATTAAGCCATTTTTTTCTCAATGCGGGAAAGAAAGATTCCTATATCATTGCAACGGATATCGAGACGGCGCTGAAAGAGCCCATTGAGTTGAACATAGAGAAAGAGGGGAAACTCTGTATACCCGCAAAAAAGCTTTTTGAGATCGTCAGGGAATTAGACGGCGACCTTTCGTTTGAAACCGTGGATGAGCAGTGGCTCAAGGTGAAATCAGGTGCCAGCGAATTCAGACTTGCCGCCCTTTCGCACAATGATTTCCCTGCCTGGCCGGCAATGGGTGATGTTGAAGAGATAACCGTTGACGCGCATGTTCTGCTCGAAATGATAGAAAAAACGATCTATTCCGCCGGTGAAAGCGACACCCGGTACACCCTGAACGGCCTGTTGTTTCATGTCAAACCCGAGGAAAAAACTCTGACAGTGGTAGGCACCGACGGACACAGACTTGCCCTCATCCTGAAACAGATGGACGAAGCTTCTTTAAACAGTGAAATTAAAGAAGAGAAGAAGATTATTGTCCCCCGCAAAGCGGTTTCGGAACTGAGACGTTTTCTGCCGGTCCCTGAAGAAGGTAAAGAGCCTGAAAAGGTGAAGATAACGATCGGCGAAAAACACCTGCTTTTTAATATAGAAAAGATACAATTTCTCACAAGACTCATAGACGGTTCATATCCCAATTATGAAAATGTCATTCCCCTGACGAATGAAAAGAATATCGCCCTTGTCAGGGATACCTTTGTCAAAGTGCTGCGCAGGGTTTCGGTAATGTCCAAAGATAAAGCCGGCGCGGTCCGGTTCGATATTGAAGAAGGCAGACTAACCGTTCTATCGTCAAGCCCCGAGCTCGGCGAGGCAAAAGAGGATGTGGCGATAGAATATACAGGCGATAAAGTCTCACTCGGTTTCAATGCAAAATATGTTCTGGACGTCCTTGGAGCAATAAATTCCGAAAAGGTAGTTTTCAATTTCCAGGACCCGTTAAGTCCGGTCCTTGTGAAAGAGGAAGGCAATGACAATTATAAATGCGTGATTATGCCTATGAGAATCTAATATCCGAACAGAGAGGGTTTACCGCTTTTCTGCGGCGGCCCGAAAAATTCGGGACATATAAAATAATCAGACAGATAAAGTTAACATAAAGACAACGGTTTTAGAGAGGCGAGATGGAAGAAAACAAAAACAGTCAGGAAACATATTCGGCAGAGGATATAAAAGTACTAAAGGGCCTTGATGCAGTCAGGAAGAGGCCGGCAATGTATATCGGCTCAACAGGGATAGAAGGGCTTCACCACCTTGTCTATGAAACTGTTGATAATAGTGTTGATGAAAGCCTTGCCGGCTATTGCAAGAATATAGACGTAATTATAAACCTTGACGGAAGCTGCACCGTCATTGACGACGGCAGGGGCATACCGACCCAGATACACCCGGAAGAAGGGCGCTCGGCAACAGAGGTGGTCCTTACAGAGCTTCATTCCGGCGGCAAGTTCGAGTCAAAGGTCTACAGGATATCCGGCGGGCTGCACGGAGTCGGTATATCCGTTGTGAATGCCCTGTCGGAATGGCTCGACGTGGAAATAAAGCAAAACGGCGAGGTTTATCAGCAGCATTATGAAAGAGGCATTCCTGCAGCCCCTCTTGCTTTGGTCGGCAAGACAAAAGCAAGGGGCACAAAGATAACCTTTAAAGCCGACCCGGAAGTATT
>JBAZWR010000135.1:0-7489 GCA_041660325.1 Thermodesulfovibrionales bacterium
TTCCCGTGAAAAAGATGAAGACTCTTACCGGGATTTTTTTAAAGGACCTTAAAAAGGCGGCAGAGCAATGAGCAATTCCTTTACCTTCTTAATAATTGCATCCCCGGAAATTTCCTCATAATCGAGAAGCTCCCGTGTCTTTCCGCTTTTCGGTATTTTTCGAACTGCAAGGGAGTGGACAGGGACAGGCCGACCTCGGAGTGCGCTTCCGACGGCTTCTCCGATGCCGCCTTCCGCGAAATGGTCTTCTACGGTAATAATTGCTTTTGTATTCCGGGCCGCTTCACAAAGTGTTTTTGTGTCAGCCGGCTTTACGCTGTAAAGATCGATAACACGAATAAATATACCTTCTTTAATCAGCTCATCATAGGCTTTGAGAGCTTCGTAGAGAGTAATGCCTGCAGCGACAACCGTAACATGGTCATCCCCGCTTGATCTCAGGACTTTGCACCCTCCGATATAAAAGGCTTCATCGCTTCCGTAAAGAACGGGAGTATCGTTTCTCGTAGTGCGTATATAGACAATACCGTAATGTTTTGCAGCCTCTTCAACGAGCTTTTCAGCCGACACTGCATCAGAGGGATAGAGGACAACGCTGTTCAGTACCGCCCTGAACATCGCAATATCTTCAAGTCCCATTTGTGAAGAGCCGTCCTCTCCAATAGACACGCCGGCGTGTGATCCGCAGAATTTTATATTTGCCTCCGAGTATTGGCTCATCCTTATCTGGTCGAAAGCCCTTGTAAAAAATGCCGCGAAGGTTGAAATAAAAGGAATCTTTCCTCTCCTGCTCAGACCTAATGCCGTGCCAACCATGTTCTGTTCGGTTATAAACATTTCAAAAAAACGCCGGGGAAATTGTTCCTTGAACATTTCGGAATATGTGGAATTGCTTACCTCGGCATCCAAAACCACTATGCCGGGATATTTCGGGAATATGCGGACAAGGGCTTTACCGTATGCCTTGCGTGTAGCTACGGGTTTGTCGGAGGGATAATTTATTCCCGGTATTTCTTTCGGGGCCTCGGTCGCCGGCTTTAGATCATCCGGTTTTGTAATTTTCCCTTTGGTCGAGGTATCGACAGTTCCCAATTCATGTAACGCCTTATCCAAATCCTCTTTTTTAGGAGGTTTTCCATGCCACCCGTTTTTGTCCTCAATAAAAGAGATCCCTTTCCCTTTTATAGTTTTTGCAATTATCATGACCGGTTTATTATTAACCTGAACGGCTTTCTCATAGGCTGAGAGGATCTCAGGGAAAGAGTGGCCGTCAATCAGTATTGTTTCCCAGCCGAAGGCGGAGACCCTTTGCTCATAAGCATGGAGGTCATGACCATACATTGTTTCGCCGCGCTGTCCGAGACGGTTGACGTCGATAATTCCGATAAGGTTATTTAATTTGTAATAGGCGGCAACCTGTATCGCTTCCCATTGAGAGCCCTCGGACATTTCACTGTCTCCGAGAAGCACATAGGTCCTGTAAGGCAGCTTGTCGATATATTTTGCATTTAGAGCCATCCCTAATCCGATAGAGAGACCTTGTCCAAGTGAACCGGTTGCGGCTTCAGTATATTTAAAGGCAGTCGTCGGATGACCTTCGAGGGGACTTCCGAATTTTCTCAACGTCATAAGTTCCGCTTCGGACACTTTTCCTGCGGCAGCCCATAATGCATAGAAAAGGGGCGACGCGTGGCCTTTGGAAAAGATCAGGCGGTCATTATTCGGCTGCTCCGGATTGTCCGCATCAAATCTGAAGACGCCGCCGAATAAAAGACCCGTCATCAGGTCTGTTGCAGACAAAGAGGATGAGGTATGCCCTGAACCGGCCTCTATGGTTGAAGTGATAATATAATAGCGGATTGATTTTGAGATTTTTCCCAATTGTGTTATATCTGACATTCGATTCCTCCTTAAACCAAATAATACGATTTTCGGTTTGACCTTTTTAATATACTTAAATTATATCGAAAACCGCGGAAAAGGGTTATCCTTTGGGTTTATTGATATTTTTTTACGGCTATTGTAATATTTAATTTACAAATGAGGTCATTTTTATTTATAATGATTCTGAACTTTTGAAGTTAGGGCAATCCCGGGTACTTTAGAAGCCCCCGGGGTTTTTTATTATTGATAGAAACAGGAGAGCGGGAATGGAAAAGAAGATTTACGTGGGCAACTTACCTTTTCAGGCAACAGAAGAAGACATCAAGAAGCTTTTTTCGGAGCACGGAGAAGTTGAATCGGTAAAGATAATAACCGACCTCAATACCGGAGTTCCCAGGGGTTTCGGGTTTGTCGAGATGGCAACGTCTGAAGATGCCCAGAAGGCAATAGGAGCCCTTAACGAAACACTGTTTATGGAAAGGAAACTTACCGTAAGCGAGGCAAAACCGAGACCGCCGAAGGAAAGACGCGGCGGGCCTGGAGGCAGACCGGGTGGAGGCGGGGGATTTGGAAAGAAAAAGGAAACAGGGAGAGGATGGAGATAAAATATCTTGGAGATTAGAGTATTTGGCAACGATATAGAAAAAGCATTAAAAACACTTAAGAACAAGCTCCAGAAAGAAGGGCTCTTCAGGGAGATAAAAAAGCGCAGTTATTTTGAGAAACCTTCTACCAAGGAGAAACGCAAACAGAGAGAAGCGCGGAAGAAGAGGATGAAATCCTTCAGGACCAAGAGAAAAGAATAACCGTGGACCAGGCAAAAAGTGGCGATACCGTAAAGGTTCATTATACCGACACGGCTGTTACCTTTGATGCGAATCATCCTCTGGCCGGTAAAGATCTTGCCTTTGATATCCAGCTCGTAGAGATTGCTTAAGTTTTTTTAAATCAATAGTCTGCCCCCCTTTTTGCAAGGGGGGAGAGTTTCTATTTATCAACCTCACGATGTTCAAACACTTCACTTTTTTATCTATGGCCTGGAAGCGCTCAATTTGGGTATAATGGTAAAGATGAACCCGACAGTTGCAATAAATGAAAGGCAGACATGATAAAAAACCTTTTAAACGCGACAAAAGATGATCCATATTCACCTGACGGCACTTTTAATCTTATGTGTCTTTTAGATAAATGCTTATCGAACAGTGTTAATAGTGCATTATGGGGTCGTCCGCACTCAGGCGGATTCGCCGAGGAGAACCTAAAAACTTTTTTATCATATCTACCTTTCAAATTAAGAACCTGTTTTTACAACATTTAGCTAAACTCAACTTTAAAGGAGTAATATATGGCGGATGAACATTCTTTTGATATTGTGAGCAGGGTGGATTTGCAGGAGGTCTCAAATGCGGTCCAGCAGGCGGTAAAGGAAATAGGACAAAGGTTTGATTTCAAGGGAAGTAAAACAAGTCTTGAACTTGATAAGGACAAGTCGGAGATTGGAATCATTTCGGATGATGAATATAAACTCAAGAGCGTAATTGAAATCCTGAAAAATAAACTGGTAAAACGTAATGTGCCTCTGAAGACCTTGCTTTTCGGCAAAATCGAAAAAGCAGCCGGTGAAACGATCAGGCAGACGCTTACTCTCCAGCAGGGAATTTCCACTGAGAGGGCAAAGGAAATCGTAAAACTCATTAAAGACACCAAGATCAAGGCCCAGTCGGAAATACAGAAAGATCAGGTGAGGGTAAGAGCAAAAAAGATAGACGACCTTCAGTCCGTCATAGCAATGCTGAAAAGCAAAGAGTTTGATTTTAATATCGAATTTCTAAACTACAGATAGACCGATTCAAATAAAAAGGCTTTTCGGGGGTTATTGTGTTGCCCCCGAAAAGCCTTTATCTTAAATCAGTTATAAGATAGAAAAATAGGCTTACTTAGACAGTACGAGTATTTCAGCTCTCCTGTTTGCAGCCCTTCCTTCCGCCGTATCGTTTAATGTGACGGGTTTTGATTTGCCGTAACCGATCGTTGATATTTTTGTTTCGTCAATGCCGCCTTCTTTGACAAGGTATTTCTTGACGGCCTCCGCTCTTCTTTCAGAGAGGCTCTGGTTATACTTCTCCGTGCCGATATTGTCGGTATGTCCTTCTACGGTGATTTGCGCGACGGGATATTTCCTTACAAAATTGATTGCCCTCTGCATTTCCGCTTTATCTATATTTCTTATCACGGATTTGTTGAAATCGAAATTGATGTGGATAATCATTCTGTCCATTACCGTCGGCGCCGGCGGAGGCGGAGGCGGAGTTACTGAAACGGTTGTGCTGCACATTGCCGAGCCGCCCGGTCCGGAAACTTGCGCCATATACGGACTTGTATTTTTCAAGCTCACTGATTTTGTGCCGCCTGCTGCAGGAACTTCCGTTCCATCAAGGATAGCCGATTTAACCTTACCGCCGGTCTTTAGAGTAAGGGTAGAAGACTGCCCCTGTGCGATCTCTTTCGGAGCTGCCGTGAGTTCGGATGTCGGCGGAGGCGGAGGTGCAACTGTAACCGCAGTGCTGCCCACTGTTGAACCTCCGGGTCCGCTGCACTGCGCAATATATATTAAACTGCTTGCCGGATTGACGGTCTTTGTGCCGCCTGAAGGGGAAACCGCTGTTCCGTCAAGGGTTGCCGATTTAACCCTACCGCCGGTTTTTAGAGTAAGGGTAGAAGACTGCCCCTGTGCGATCTCTTTCGGAGCTGCCGTGAGTTCACAGGTCGGCGCGGGCGGAGGCGCAACTGCAACAGTTGCGCTGCTTACTGTTGAACCGCCGGGACCGGAGCATTGTGCAATATAGGAAGTTGTATCAGTCGGGCTTACCGTCTTAGTCCCGCCTGTCGGAGCTAAAGATGTTCCGTCGAGGACAGCCGATTTAACCTTACCCGCCGCTTTCAAGGTAAGGGTAGAAGACTGCCCCTGCTCGATTTCTTTAGGAACTGCCGTTAATTCACAGGAGGGCGCAGGCGGTATTGTTACCGATACACTTGCGCTGCATGTTCCTGAACCTCCCGGTCCGGCAACATGAGCAAGATAGGGCATTGTGTTTGGAGGAGTTACGTTTTTAGTTCCGCCTGTGGGAGATACCGTTGTTCCGTCAAGTAGCGCGGTTTTGACCTTGCCGGCAGTTTTCATAGTAAGAGTGGAAGACTGCTCCAATTCGATCTCTTTAGGAGCCGCCGTTAGTTCACAGGTTGGCGGCGGCGGACAGAGCGCCATTGCTTTTGCTCTCGCCTCCTTAGCCATTGCAATGGCCTCCTGTGTTTTGCACGCCCAGTAAGTCTCATAGGCTTTTTCCATTAGGGCCTTTGCTTCATTGAACTCATCAGGACATTGCTTGTTTTTCCCTGCAACGGCGGCATCATCAACAGCCCGTTCTGCCTGAGGCAGTTCTTTGTGATAAATCAGGTAATTCTTTTTTGGAGCGTACTCGAAGCCTGCGCATCCAATAAGAAAACTTAAGGATAGAACAACAACCGGTACAAAAAGGTTTTTTAGAAACGTGACTTTCATGCAGATTCTCCTTTCATTTGATATAAAAAATTATCATTATTGCAAAACTCTTAAAACCCGGACCAATTCATTCGGACACACATGTAAAAGCAGATATGACTATCTTTACATATAAAAGCATTATAGGATGTAAAACGCTACCTGTCAATAGTAATTTTTAAAAAAAAATTAACATTATCCGACTTATTAGGGGTAAAATACCTCATATGCGCAATGTGCTTGTTATTTCCGGCGAATCAAAAGAAATATCCGCATTATTTAAATCCGTAAGGATTACGGCCGGCAAGCAGGATATGAAACAAAAAGGCATTTCGGTCGGCACCGATCCGGTGAATCTGCTGCTATATGATTTAGCCCTCCTCGACCTTGACGTCAGGGAATGGAAACAGAGTTTATTAGACCTGCGGCAGCATATCCCCGTCATCACCTTTTCAACTCCTGATGTAAAAAAGGCCGTAGAAGCAATGAAGCTCGGCGCAACGGATTATATCGAAAAACCCCTTACCGCTGAAATATTAAGCGACTTCATCAAGAGACACAAAAAGAAGATACTCAATACGGAATATGGTTTTGATGAAACTATAGGAACGAGCGCGTTGATGCAGGAGGTCTTCGGTCTTATCAAAAAGGCTGCCGTAAGCGAGAGCAACGTATTGATTACGGGAGAAAGCGGTACAGGAAAGGAGCTTGTCGCACGCGCGATTCATAAATGGAGCCCGAGGAACGAAAGGTCTTTTGCCGTCATCAACTGCAGCGCCATCCCCGATACCCTGCTTGAATCGGAACTTTTCGGGTTCGAAAAGGGGGCCTTCACCGGCGCCAATTATACAAAAAAAGGTCTGCTTGAGATTGCCGACGGAGGCACCGTATTCTTTGACGAGATCGGAGACGTATCCCCGCTCTTCCAGGTAAAAATCCTGAGGGTATTGCAGGAAGGCGATGTTATGAGAATAGGCGGTTCCCGGCAAAAGAAAGTGAATCTGAGGATCATTTCCGCAACCAACATGGACCTTGATATGGCCTGCAAAAAGGGCGTTTTCAGGGAAGACCTGTTTTACAGGCTGAATGTTATAAACATCCATCTGCCGCCTTTAAGAAACAGGATTGAAGATATTTCCGTTTTAGTGGATCATTTTATCGAAAAACATGCACACAAGAGGAAGGACCTGCTGATCAAAAACATAAGCGAAGAAGCCATGAGCATTCTGACAAACTATTCCTATCCCGGGAATATCAGGGAACTTGAGAATATTATAGAACGCGCCGTATCTTTTGCAAACAGTCCCGGTATACTCCCTGCGGACCTCCCTGCAAGTTTGCAGCAATTCCCGTCGCAAAAGATAAGCCCTTCTCTAAAGCTGAAAGAGACTATTAAAAATGTCGAGAAAGAATTAATCTGGTCTTCCCTGCAAAAGTCAGGCGGTAATATCTCAAAGGCAGCCTTTGAACTCGGCATACACCGGCAGCAGCTCCAAAGAAAACTCAGAAAACTAAAAATAGAAACATAATGTTTCTCCGCAACATTAAATTGCACATCTAAAAAAGCCGCAAAACAGTGTTTATTTCAAGGCAATTGCAACAATAAGTTGCTGTTTATTCTTCAATAATTAAAATATAGCTTTAGTATAGGCATGTTACGCGTATGGCACATTCATTGCTTTATTTATGATTAGTTATAAAGACATGAATTAATAAGCATATGAAGATTGAAAAAACAGTAGACAGAGGAAGCAAGGAAAAACTTTATGTACAGATATATTCGATCTTTCTGGAAAAGATCGAAAACGGAGAATGGCCTGCAGGGGCGCAGATCCCTCCCGAAGACGAACTCTGCAGAATCTATGATGTAAGTAAGGTGACGGTCCGTGAAGCCATTCAGGAATTAGTCAGGGAGGGTTATCTTAAGAGACTACAGGGAAAGGGAACTTTTGTAACATTGTCGGAGCCGCATCAGGGAATTATCATGAGGGCAAGATTATCTGAAGACGTCTTTGGAGAGGAGGTGAAAACGGAAAAAGAAATTTTAGACAGAGGGTTAAGGGGAGT
>JBAZWR010000136.1:0-7340 GCA_041660325.1 Thermodesulfovibrionales bacterium
CAGGGTATTGGGACCTGATTCACTCGGTTTCATTAAACCGGGGAAAAACCTGAACGCCAGTCTGTTTCCAAAGATACCGCCAAAAGGCAATATCGCCCTTATAGCCCAGAGCACCACTTTATCGACGGCCATGCTGGACTGGGCCGTGAGCAAAAATATCGGGTTCAGCTATTTCATCTCTGTAGGCACTAAAATCGATATAAAATTTTCCGACCTCATCGATTTTCTGGGAGTAGACCCCGAGACAAGGGCAATAATACTTTATATCGAATCCATAAAGAACGGCCGGAAATTCATGACTGCCGTGCGCAGTTTTTCTTCCAGTAAGCCGATAATGGTAATCAAGTCGGGTAAATTTGAAGCGTCACAGGTTGTATCATTGACCCATTCAGGTTTCATGGCGGGTGAAGATAAAGTCTATGATGCCGCTTTCAAACGCGCGGGCGCCATAAGGGTTGATGAAACTCTTGACCTCTTCTATCTTGCGGAATCCCTTTCAAAGCAGCGTCGTCCCAAGGGTAACCGCCTCGCCATTGTTGCAAATTCCGGCGCGCCGTCCGTAATAGCCGTAGATACCCTGATGAAACTCGATGGAGAGCTGGCTGAGTTGAGCCGCGTTACGATAGAAACCCTGCAGGCGCGGTTCCCTATTTTTAAATTCATGTCAAACCCGGTTGACCTGTTTATTGAAGCCTCTTCCGAGGACTTTGAGCTTGCGGTCAAAACCTGTTTGAAGGATAAAGAGGTGGACGGCGTTCTGGTAATTTATACCCCAACCTATGCGACAAACCCCTTAGATATTGCAGAGGCGGTCGTGACGGCAGCCGGGGACTATCCTTACAAACCGGTATTTACGACATGGATGGGCGAAGATCAGGTGCTGGAGGCCAGGGAATTTCTCAGTAACAAAGGTATCCCCACGTTTGCTTCTACTGAACAGGCGGTGAAGAGTTTTATTTATATGTACCGCTATGACTATAACCTGAGGCTCCTCCTTGAAACCCCGGAGGTGATCCTAAAAGACTTTGAACCGGATGAATATAAGGCTGAAGAAGTAATCCGGAAGGCTGCGGAAGATAAAAGACTCATCCTGAATTTTCACGAAGTCGAGGAGGTATTCCGCCATTATGGCTTGCCGGTCATCTCTACTCATAAGGCGGACACCGAAGAGGAGGCTGTCGCAATATCCGATGTCATCGGGTATCCCGTTGTCTTAAAAATCGATTCCCAGAAAATTATTCATAAGCTCGAACAGGGCGGCGTCCTTTTAAATCTGAGAGACCAGGTTTCCGTCAAAAAGGCATTCAGACAACTGAATCAGCTTGCGACCTTTCTCAAGGACCAGAACGCCCATATCATTATACAGCCCATGGTTTTAAAACAGGGTTATGAACTTGCAATCGGCGCAAAGAAAGACCCGACCTTCGGGTCCGTTATAGTATTCGGCACCGGCGGAGAACTTCTTGAGGCTATAGAGGATTATTCAATAGGACTGCCTCCCCTAAATCAGGCCCTTGCCAGACGCATGATGGAAGAGACGAAAATATTCAGGTACCTTCAGAAAAATAAAAACTACGAAAATACCCTGAAATATCTCGAAGAGATATTAGTCAGGTTTTCTCATCTGATAATCCATTTTCCTCATATAAAGGAGATCGATATCAATCCGTTTTTCATCACGGAGAAAGAAAGTTTTGTCCTGGACGCAAGCATCCTGCTTGAAGCCGACATCCTTGACGGTTTTGTGCCTGTAAGAGGGGACTTCTGTCCGCCCCATTTATCTATATGCCCTTATCCCGACCAGTATATAGATATATTTAAACTTAAGGACGGACCCGCCGTCGTTATCAGACCGATCAGGCCTGAAGACGAGCCCCTGATAGACGAACTGCTGCGGACGTCATCGGAAAATACGCTCATGATGAGGTTCTTCAGGAAACTGACCGATATGCCCCATGAAGAGCTGACACGATACTGCCATATAGATTACGACAGGGAGATGTCTTTTGTGGGCGTAATCAGAGAAGGTGACCGCGAAAAGATCATAGCCGAGGTAAGAATAAGCAAACTTCCTGATCTTGAAAATGCCGAGATGGCTATCGTAGTCGGAGATCAATGGCAGGGTCAGGGCGTAGGCAAGGCGCTTTGCCTCCACGGCATGAAAATCGCAAAGGATACGGGGATAAAAAAGATGTGCATGGAGATCCTGCTGATGAATGCGCGAATGTTGAACAGGGCCGAAAAAATGGGATTTAAAAAAGTATCATCCGAGGACGACTCGGCAAAGGTTGTTCTTGAGCTGTAGCATGTTGCATTTTTCTCAAAGGACATGTAAACTTTTACAATGCCGCCCTATGGAGGGAGGCCAATCTATTGTTTCAGGGAGGGAGTCATGAAATTGTTTTTCAGAGGGTTTTTAGTAGTCATCCTGGTCGTTTTTCTGGCAGGTTCCGTCTATGCCGAACCGACAGTAAAAGACCTCCAGGGCCAGTTGGAAAAACTGATGAAACAGGTTGACGATCAGAAAAAACAGATCGAAACCCTGCAGCACAAAATCGGCGACATACAGACAAAGCAGGCCCCGCAGGCTGCTTCTGCTGCTGCACCAGCCGAAGCAAAGGTAACCTCAAAGTACAAGATCAATATCTATGGTAAACTCAAATTCGACGCTATTTATGACACGAACAACATGGGTACCGATGAATTTATCAAGTTTATCCCCAAGACTGCTGATGGAAAAGACAAGGCCACCTTTAATGTCCGTGATACCAGGCTGGGAATTGCCATTGAAGGGCCTTCCTATAACGGGTGGAATACAAAAGGCCGCTTTGAGACGGACTTCTACGGTAATGCCGGAGATAGTTCAAGCAACGGCGCGCTGAGAATCCGCCTTGCATATTTGGATTTCGCAAAGGGCGACACCTCGGTCAGGGTAGGACAGGATTGGACCCCTATTGCAAGCCTCAACCCGACTACCCTCGACTTTGCAATTGCCGGATATAACGGCAACCTCTGGAACAGGGTCCCGCAAATAACGGTACAGCAGAAACTCGGCGGCGGGTTGGAAGGTCTTTTATCGGTCTACCGTAACCGCTGGAGCGATGATACGGCGGAAGGCACCGACACCCAGATACATCTGCCGTGGGTGGCCGCAAAAATCGGCTATAGCGGCCTGCTGCTCGATCTCGAGAAAAAGGCATGGGTTGCTCTCGGCGGAGCCGTCAGAAAAGGTGAATCAAACCATAACGATATCACACCGTATCTGCTCGCACTTGAATTGAAGGTCCCTTTCAATATGTTCGAACTCAGCGGTGAGGCATACATGGGCCAGGGCATCGGAAATGAATACTTCCATAAAGGCGGCTCCATCAATGCCAACGGCCATGCCATCCTGACAAGCGGCGGCTGGGCGCAGCTTAACGCTAAACCGATGAAAGACTTGGATCTGAATGTCGGCTACGGCATCGATGATCCCAAGGATTCCAATGTCGGCGGCAGCTTTTACCGCCAGAGTCAATACACCTATGGCAACTTCATTTATCAGATAATGAAGGACATCTCGGCAGGCCTGGAAACCACTTATGTAGACACTGAATGGGACACAAAAAACCAGCACGGCTGGAGATACACGACATCCTTAATGTATAACTGGTAAGTTTTTACCTGCTTTCAAAAGGGCGGACAGTGTCCGCCCTTTTTTATTTTCGAAATAATTTGATTATATTGCCAATCGACCGGATTAAGACATGAAATTCATGACAATAATTTTAAGCAATTGAGAATTTTATAAAGAAAGTGAAGCGCAGCATGATTTTGGGTCTGCAAAACCTTCTTCCTGTACTCAACACCACTGGGGACCTCGATAAACGTGAGTTATTAACATAGAAATTCTCATCTTCCAAAATATTAGCCTACTACTAATAATCATGTGAAACTAACAGTTCAATTCTCTAAACATCGTTGTAAAGTGATCCAACAATTAAGGAGAAATTGTTAATATTATTTGAAAGCTTCTCTCGAAAAAAATCATGTGTTATAAATAACCTGAAATATTGATCATAATTATATAAAGTCATGTTTTCTTTTTGCCATGCTATTTTGCCATAATATGACATCATGAATGGTGAAAGTAAAGACCGGTCTTTATATAACGTCGTAACATCAGAATCCTTACCTCAATATTCAGTCCGCGTGACTAAACTGGTCATCTTATTATCAATAACTTTTCTCGTCATGCTCATCGGCATGTCAGCATATCAGGTGGCAAAATATCTCCTTTTTCCAAGCATCTCACTTATCGGATCAAACATTATTACTGTTCTTTTCAGCTCCTCAGTTGCGACAATCGCTGCCTATTTTGTATTGCGCAATCGTCAGCTACTTCTTCAACAGACTCTGAAAGAAATTGTAGAACGCAAAGAAGTGGAGAAAGCCTTACAGAATAGTGAGGAACGTTTCAGGCAAGTAACTGAATGTTCGGGTGAATTTATCTGGGAAGTTGATGTAACCGGTTTATATACTTATGCGAATCCTGTTGTTGAAGAGATTTTGGGTTACAAACCTGAGGAAATTATTGGTAAGAAATATTTTTACGATTTTTTTCATCCGGATATCAGAGAGACACTAAAAAAAGCAGCTTTTGAAATTGTTGTAAAGAAAGAAGTTTTTAGAAATTTTGTCAATTCCAACATACACAAGAACGGTGATACCGTTATTTTTGAAACAAGTGGATCGCCAGTTATAGATAATCAGGGAACTCTGCTTGGGTATAGAGGCTCAGACAGGGACATAACTGAACGTAAAAAGGCTGAGGAAGCTATCCGACTGAGCGAAGAAAAATACCGTACCGTGGCAGACTTCACTTATGACTGGGAGGACTGGCTCGACCCATCAGGCAAATTCATTTACGTTTCTCCTTCATGCGAGTGGATTACCGGTTATCAAAGGAACGAATTCCTTGACTTCGATACAGTTATCAAGATTACACACCCTGACGAACGGGAGTTAGTAGAACAACACTTTCACGAGATACTGAATGGCAGTGTCGCAGTTCACAACATGGACTTCCGTATTATCAACCGCAGCGGTGAAATACGATGGATCAGCCACTACTGTCAACCGGTCTATAGCAAAGATGGTATCTTTCTTGGTCGTCGCGGAAGCAACCGGGACATTACGATAAGAAAAGAGACAGAAGAAGCATTAAAAGTATTAACAAACGATTTGAAACGTTTCAATGATGAATTATCAGCTATAAATGATCAATTAGAAACAGAAATAGGGGTTCGTATAAAGACTGAAAAAGAGCTCAAGGAAAGCGAAGAACGCTATAAGAGCATGGTTGGCGCAGTAACCGCTTATACCTATTCAGTTGATCTCAGCCAAATAGGGGCAATATCTGCTCAGCACAGTGCAGGATGTATTCCAGTCACCGGATATAAACCCGAAGATTATAAAACTGATCTTTATTTATGGCATAAAATGATCTACCCTGATGATCGAATAATTATCGAACATTCAATCAATGAGATTCTGGCAGGGCATAAGGTTCCTCCTTTTGAGCATCGTATCATACGCCGCGATAATACTGTTGTTTGGGTTCGCAATACGATGGTGCCTTACCATGATGGAAATGGACGACTGATCCGATATGACGGCCTTATAGAAGATATTACTGAACGCAAGCTTGTCGAGGATAAAATCCAAAAACTCAATAAGGAGCTTGAACGGAATGTTCTGGAACTTACAGAGGCGAATAAAGAATTAGATGCATTCAACCGCTCGGTTTCCCATGATCTTCAGACACCTCTTATGGTAATAGGAGGATTTGCCCGCAGGTATCTGAAAGTCTACGGTGATAAACTCGATACAGATGAAATAGACATGATTAATACAATACAAGAGAGTGCACAAAAGATGGAAAGACTTGTCAAAGATCTCCTCGCATTTTCTCGTTCAGGTCGACAAGAGATAAAACTAATTAAGATTGATATGGGGAATCTTGTATCGACCGTCTTAGATGAACTCAAACCTCTATTAGAAGGGAGAATGATCAATTTTGACATAAAAGCACTTCCTTCATCATATGGTGACATAGGATTGATAAAGCAAGTTTTTACGAATCTCCTTTCAAATGCGATAAAATTCACCAATACTAAGGAGATAGCAATTGTAGAGATAAGCTATAGGGTTGAAGAAAATGAAAATATCTATTACGTAAAAGACAACGGGATCGGTTTTGATCCTCAGCATACAGATAAATTATTTGCTCCATTTAATCGATTACCCGAAGCAAAGAAATTTGACGGTACAGGAATTGGACTTTCAATTGTGGAGCGTATTATTAATCGGCATGGTGGGCGAGTATGGGCAGAAGGTAAAATTAATGACGGGGCAATATTTTATTTCTCTCTTCCAAACAATAAAATGTAAGATAATGTCTTTGTTATTTACACATTTTTCCTATTAAAACAGAACATTTTGAGTGTGTAAGGACATTTCTTGAAACACTTCCCATCATCCCTTTAATTCCCCTCAAGCCTCTGCATCCAACTGCTATTATGTCTGTTTTCAGTTCTTCGGATGTTTTCAGTATTTCTGCCGACGGGTCTCCCACTCTTGATAGCAGACCTATATTTCTAAATCTTCTATTCAAATAGTCTCTGGCCAGTTCGATAATCCTTTCAGATTCTGTAAATTCCATTTTCCTGGTACCTGCCACAAGATTCTTGATCCGTTCATCTATTTCCATAACAAACCTTTCGGGAATGTCAAATATGTTCGGCCATATCACGTTCAATATCCTGACTTCTGTGTCATCGGGAAATGGGATGGAAGATAAGAACTCCATAGTAGCCCGGGAATAATCAGACCCGTCAGTGGCAAGGAGATTTTTTATGAGGCTAATTGCAACGTTCACAGAAGTTTTATAAGTAAAGAGATATAATCAGTCTACAAGGAGGTGGTTTATCTTATGTTATTTCCGGTTGGAAAGTTGCCGCCAGACATACTCGCCAAGATGCTTAAGACCTATATATCCTTAGATGAGAGGGTTAAGGTAGGTCCCTCTATCGGAGAGGATGCGGCCGCTGTTGATATGGGTGACAGTTATCTCCTTCTAAAGACAGATCCCATTACGTTTGTTGCTGAAGATATAGGAACTTATACTGTAAGAATCAATGCGAATGACATAGCTACTATGGGCGGAAAACCCCTGTGGCTCCTTACGTCAATTCTTCTGCCTGAGAAGCACTCAACAGATGAACTCGTAGAGGAAATATTTCGGCAGCTTTCATCTGCCTGCAAGGAGATCGGCGTTTCCTTGTGCGGGGGACATACAG
>JBAZWR010000137.1:0-7207 GCA_041660325.1 Thermodesulfovibrionales bacterium
TAAGGAACCTGAGGACCATTGATATTGTTGCACGCTACGGCGGAGATGAATTCGTTATAGTCCTTCCCCAAACCGCTCCCAAGGCTGCCGTGCATATTGCCGAAAGAATGAGGAAATCCTTCGAGCTGAATACCTTTATGAAAAAAGAAGGTTATGCGCTAAAATTGACCGCAAGCTTCGGAGTGGCCTCCTATCCGGAAAGCGCCGGATCGAAAGAAGAACTTATTAAACTGGCGGATGAGGCTATGTACAGGGTGAAGCATCAGACAAGAAACGCGGTTTATGCTATAGTATAAAACATGGCTCTCTTCAACTATGCAACAAAAGAAATAACCATTAAAATCGTTTATTATGGTCCCGGACTAAGCGGAAAAACAACAAACCTCCAGTATCTTCATTCAAAATTTGCTCCCTCAAAGAGGGGAAAACTATTATCTCTCGCAACCGAAGCGGACAGGACATTATTCTTTGACTTTCTGCCCGTAGAGATCGGCAAGATAAGCGATTTTTCCATACGTTTTCAACTATATACGGTGCCGGGACAGGTACGTTATAACGCAACGAGAAAGCTTGTGCTAAAAGGCGCAGACGCCGTAATATTTGTTGCCGATTCACAGCGCGAGATGAAAGAGCAGAATATCGAGAGTCTGAAAAATATGCGTGAGAACCTGATTTCTAACAATATCAATCCGGATGATATACCGGTTTATTACCAGTTCAATAAAAGGGACTTGTCCAATATTCTCTCGATTGAAGAACTGAACAGAGATTTAAACCCCGACGGTAAATTTGAGCATCTCGATGCAGTCGCCATTAACGGCATAGGGGTTGAAGAATCCTTCCAGCGCATTACCAAAATCGTTATAAAGAATATTTTGCTGAAACATAAAGTAAAAATAAAAACATCCGACGAGATTGCCGAACATCCAACGCCGTCCAAAAAACCTTCAGAAGAAACGCTAATAAGCAAAACCGGTTTGGAAGCGCCTGAACCTTCAACGCCGGTTTTCGAGACGTCAAATTACGAATCTTCGGAAATGCCCATAGAACGGTCGCAGTATGAGATCCCCAAAGCAATAAAGCAACCCGTTCAAGAAGTCCTGCTCGATGCCGTTTACGAGACGTCTGCCTTGCCTAAGGAACCTCCTCTGAAGCAAGCGCATGTTATCCCCCTTGAAAAGCTTGAGGCAATTATCAACGGCCTGACGGAAATGACTCAAGCCGTAAAGAATATGAAAAACGTATTGTCGGGCGTTCATTCAGAGATTAGTGATGTTAAAAAAGAACAGAAAGAAATCCGCAGTCACGTCAGAAGCATAACCGATAATTTCGAAAATCTGAAAGAAAAGAAAAGCTGGTTCAGGTTTTCTTAATCCGTCAGACGATCTCTAAAGTCCTTATTAAAGCCTCCGCCTTTTTCAAAGTTTCAAAATATTCCAGTTCAGGGTCTGAATCAGCCACCAGCCCGGCGCCTGCCTGGACATAGGCCATGCCGTCTTTTATTACGAAAGTCCTGATGATGATATTCAGATCCATATTTCCGGAAAATCCGATATATCCTATTGATCCGGTATAGGGCCCGCGTCTAACAGGTTCGAGCTCATCTATGATCTCCATGCACCTTACCTTCGGGACGCCTGTTATCGTGCCTCCCGGAAAAGCGGCCTTAATGGCATCAAAACAGTCTTTGCCTGCTGCAAGCTTACCGGTTATATTTGATACGATATGGATAACATGCGAGTAATCTTCAGTAATCATGAGTTCATCAACTCTCACGCTCCCGTATTCCGAGACGCGTCCGAGGTCGTTTCTCTCCAGGTCTATGAGCATAATATGTTCAGCCCTTTCCTTCTTGTTCAGGAGAAGCTCCGCACGCATTGCCTCATCCTCTCTTCCGTTCTTTCCTCTCGGCCTTGTGCCTGCGATCGGTCTTGTATCGATAATCCCGTCCTTTATCCTTATAAGCCTTTCAGGCGAGGAACTTACTATATGATATTCTCCAAAATCAAAAAAGCCGGCAAAAGGAGACGGGTTAATTTCCCGCAATATTTTATACAGGTCTAACGGCTTCTTATCATATATACGCGCCGAAACCCTCTGCGACAAATTTGCCTGGAAAATATCTCCTGCAGCGATATATTCTTTGACCCTTTCGACAATATCAATATACTCGTTTTTCTTCATCTCATACTTGATTTCTATTTTTGTATCTGACGCCAACGGTTTTGGTTCTCTACATCCCTTACTCTCCGACAGGACTCTTCTTATGTTTTCTATTTGACATTCCGCCTCATCATATTTTTCCTTCCAGTCAATAGCCGTAGCGCCTTCAATTGATTCTATGACGCCGGGACAGCAAATAATCCGGCAATTTTTCAAAAGATGATCAAATACAATCAGTTTATCAAACATAAAAAAATGGGCGTCGGGAAGGGAAAGGTCGTCGGATGCGTTATGCGGTATTTTTTCAAGATACTGCACAAAATCATAGCAGAGAATCCCTGCAAGACCTCCCTGAAAAGGAGGCAGAAAATCGAGGGACTTTTGTCTATATGCAGCTGCAAGTTTTTTTAGTATTGCAAGGGGGTTACCGGAGGGAAGATATTTTCCCCCGGATGATATGATTTCAGTTTTAAAGTTTTTTACCTTAATAGTAAGGCAGGGGTCAAAGCCGATGAAGGAATACCGCGCAATTTTATCCGGGCCTTTTACGCTCTCAAAAAGAAAGCTTTCCGGACGGGCAAACAATGCATATATTTCACATGGAGATGCATAAGGGATTTCTTCATAAAGCGGCGGAATACCCGACCCCTTTAAGGTGTCTGAAAATTCTTCTTTAGATGGTTGAACCATTGTTTTCGTTTTAACTCATTATGATGTCAACGCAGAGAATTTATTATATATTAATTACAGTTGGAGAAAGCGGAAAGGTCTTTAATCGTAGTAATAATACTACATTAAAAAAGTTTGTTTTACTACATGATAATTTTAGCTTTACCGATATTATTTCTCTTTGATTTCTGTTACCGTTAAATATATAGCTTTACAAAGGTAATATTTTCTTTTTTGAGGTTTAAATAGGAGGCATTGAGGCATGATAAGACTTGATTGTCCGGCATGTAAAAAAGACTCGTACTGCGCAGCCGTTGAACCCTTCAGGCCCTGTCCTTATTGCGGAACGCTTTACAGCGGCAAGTACGGGCCTGAAAAAAGACGTGAGCTGCGCACACATAAAGAGGTACGGTTTACTTTTTCCTATAATGATTACTCTTTTGAAGCAATAACCGTTGATATTTCTAAAAAAGGGATCTGCTTGAAAATTTTCGGCTCTATCGCAATTTCATCCGTAGACGTCATAGATCTGAATATCAATAATCTATTCGCAAAAGCACAAACAAGGTGGTTAAATAACAACCTTAATTTGTCGATTACCACGGCCGGCTGCAGACTACTGAACGGAAATCCGGATATATAACCTGGTTTAAGCGGCCAGTATTTCAAGAGATATGAGTTCGACTGCCTTAATCGGGTCCGGTTGTTGAAGTACAGCCCTCCCTATTACAAGATAATCCGAACCTTCGCGTATCGCTTCTTTTGGTGTCAGGGTCCTTTTCTGATCATCAGGAGGAGTCCATGAAGGCCTGATTCCCGGAGTTACAATAATGAAGCCCTTACCGCAATGATTTCTTATTAGCTCAACTTCTCTGGCTGAGGCTACGACTCCGTCAAGTCCTGCCTTGAGAGCAAGGCTTGAAAGGTGTCTCACATGTGTTCTCAGACCATACTGAATCCCGAGTTCATCCGCGAGGATTTCCTTTGAAAGACTGGTCAGTACGGTAACTCCAAGTATTTTTGGACGCTCAAGGTTTTCTTTCAGACACATTTCAACGACGCTGTCCCTGCATTTCCTCATCATTTCAAAACCGCCCGATGCATGTACATTAAACATATAAACTCCGAGACGTGTTGCAGAAAGGGCTGCCTTGGTAACTGTGTTTGGTATATCGTGGAATTTAAGATCAAGAAAAACCTTCTTCCCCCTTTGGTGAATCTCATCGACAACCCTCGGACCGGCAGCGGTAAATAGTTCAAGCCCAACTTTAAATATATTAATGTAATCCTTGAATTTATCTACAATTTCCAATGCATGGTAAGACTCTGCAACATCGAGGGCGAGGATCATCTTATCTATAGCAGCCATTATTTCACCTTGGCCAGAGTTATGCCCTTCTGCGCCTGATATTTTCCTTTCTTATCTGCATACGACGTTTCACAGACTTCAGAAGATTGAATAAAAACTAGTTGGGCGATACCTTCATTGGAATATATCTTTCCAGGCAAAGGTGCTGTATTAGAAATACTCATCGTTATGTACCCTTCCCATTCAGGTTCTAACGGGGTAACGTTCACAACTATGCCACACCGCGCATATGTTGATTTGCCAAGGCAGATTACGAGTACCTCCCTGGGAATCCTGAAGTATTCCAGTGAACGACATAGAACAAAAGAATTCGGAGGAATGATGCAGACTTCTCCCCTATAATCAATAAAACTGTTTTGATCCGGCTTCTTTGGATCAATGCAGGTAGTATTGGCAGTTGAAAAAATCTTGAATTCATCAGCGACCCGCATATCATAGCCATAGGAACTAACGCCGTAAGAAATACCACCCTTTCTTACCTGTTTTTTATCAAAAGGTTCTATCATCCCATTGGCAGCCATTTCCCTTATCCAGCGGTCGCTTTTTACCATAAACACCTTCTCTTTTGAAGTTAATAAACCGTAAAGGAGATTACCATAAAGAGAGGACACAAGACAAGAGTGAAAGGAATACAAAAAATACCGGAAAGACACGAAGGACCATTCTTGCAACTCCGCGCCCGTGTTTCTTCCGACCACAGGAATGTTCGGAAGAAACTATAAGTTATATCTATTGTTTATGACAGGACCGCTTTGCTCTTCTTTTTTGTCTGTTTTCGTTTTTTGGGTTGCGGGGGTTCTGCGCTGTCTGAATAGCCCATCACAATATCAATACCTTCCAGGTATTCATCAAAGAGTTTTAATGTCTCTTTCGCATCATCTTCCTGGAGCTTCTGGATTGCAAAGCCGGCGTGAACCAGCACATAGTCCCCGATCTTTACCTCATCCTCAAGAAGCATGATGCTAATGTTTCTCTGTGCTCCATAGACATCAATAACCGCGGACGAATCCTTGATGCTTATTATCTTAGATGGTATCCCAAGACACATTCCTTATTCCTCCATGCATTGGATATTTATACTTTTACTATATCATATTGCGCCGGGTAATTTGTAATAGTAATATCGGCTTTATAAAAAATCTATAGATAATCGGTTATAGATAGATATTAACTATTTGAATTATAGGCTTTTCATATCCGATAATTTAAAGAGAAAAGGTTATCTAATCGATATGTCAATTGAGAGAAAACGCATCTTATATCTTATTTCTGTTACCGCAAGGGTGGTTCTTGGGGCAGTGTTTGTTTATGCGGGGTTTATTAAACTTATAGACCCGAAAGCCTTTGCCGTGTTTATTTCACGGTATGACATTGTCCCTCAAATTCTTTTGGTCCCGGTAGCTATCGGATTGCCTGCCCTGGAGTTCCTTGCCGGACTCGCTCTGATTATGAACATACGGGGCAGTCTCACGGTTATTTTCTCCCTTCTCTTCCTGTTTGTATCGGTCCTGGGATATGGAATCCTGAACAATCTTAATGTAGACTGCGGTTGTTTTTCCGAAGAGGATATAAAAGGCTTCAACAGTCTGAGGATCGCCTTCTACCGCGACCTTATAATGATCGCAATGGCGTCTTACATCTATGCTTACAGAAGATTTTTGCGACAAGGCAAAGTCAGCCGTATTTTCCGGCTGAAAAATAAATATCAGGAGGAATAAAGATGGCGCATCACAAGAAGCTGTTGGTAACAGTGGTAGTATGTCTGGCCTTTTTCGCGGCCTTTATCGGGAGTTCTTATGCTGCATGGGGGAGCAAAGAACTGGATACGGAAAAAATCGCGGTACAATTTGCAAGGGAAGTTGCAAAAGGCGGATACAAAATTGTTTCTACCGAAGAACTGAAAGGATGGATAGATCAGAAAAAAGATGCGCTAATTGTTGACACTATGCCATATGAAGACAGCTACAAAAAAAATCACGTACCCGGCGCGGTCCAATTAGAATTCCCGGTAAAAGAAATGGCGTCTCTTAATGACAAGACAAAAGCCGATCTTGAGAAGCTCCTCGGAAAGAATAAGGACCGTTTGATCGTGTTTTATTGCGGATTCACAAAATGCGGACGCAGCCATAACGGCGCTATGTGGGCTGTAAAACTGGGATATAAAAATATTTATCGCTATCCGGGCGGAATAACAGGGTGGTCAGAAGCTGATTATCCCGTTGAAAAAAGTCAATAAATAGATAATTCACCTCCGGGGGTAAGGGGCTTATCTTCCTTACCCCCCCTTATACATCTTTTGTGACCCATTCTATATTATCTTCCGTAAAACATATTGCACTTTAGCAGGTCGATAGTTTTAAATATCTGTATGTCCGAACTTACACCGCTGATGAAACAGTATCAGAGCATTAAAGAAAAACATAAAGACGCCATTGTTTTTTTCAGGCTTGGCGATTTTTATGAGATGTTTGGAGAGGACGCTGAAAAAGCATCAAAGATTCTAAATATAGCTCTTACCACAAGAGATAAGTCAAAAGAAGACCCGATACCGATGTGCGGAATCCCCTATTTTGCCTCCGAGTCTTATATAGCCAAACTGATAAAAGCAGGATATAAAGTGGCGGTCTGCGAACAGATGGAAGACCCTAAGGAAGCAAAGGGTATTGTTGAGCGGGATATTGTCAGGGTTATAACGCCCGGCACCCATACGCCGGAAAACCCGAAAGAAAACGCTTATATCGCCAGTCTTTTCCCTTCGGGAACCAGGCACGGTATCGCGGTTGCCGATATTTCTACCGGTGAGTTTATTGTTTATGAGACGGATAAGGCTGTTGAGGACGAAATGTACCGTTTTGAACCGAGAGAAATCCTTGTCCCCCTAAGCTTGAAAGACGATATCCACTATAGAGAGACCCTTAAAAGTTTCTATGTCTCAACCTATGAGGATTGGTATTTTGACTACCCGGAGGCATATAAAACATTACTGAAACAGCTTAAAGTCTCTTC
>JBAZWR010000138.1:0-7156 GCA_041660325.1 Thermodesulfovibrionales bacterium
ATCAGAACGATGCCGGTTGATTCATCTCTGAATATTGCTTTCGTAATGCAGGCCATCTCACAGGGAGCAGGATCACAGTGCCTGCACTTGTTCGGGAACGGTTCCTTTCCCGTTGTCACTCCGACATGAATTCTCGGCTTCGAAAGAATGCTTTCATAGGGTGCAGTAAACGGAGATTTGCTCTCTGAATGGACAACTGAACAGGCAAAACGGCATTGAAGGCATCCCACACATCTCTCCGGCCTGACGACTACTACCTTCATAAACACCTCCTTACAGGGGCTTGAGAATGTCCATCATGCTCACCTCGTTATTCACGATCTTTGCAGGATCGACAGTGAGCGGCGTCCCTTTCTTTATAAGATTTACGATGACTCCCGCTTCTTCGGGGTTATTATAAAAAGCCATGCCAACCGGTACGTTATCCCTCACGGCTAATTTTCTGAACTGATTCTTTGACGGTATATATTTTTCAAACAGGGAAATCCCTTCTCCGCCCTTCAGGACCCCTGCCGTAATAAGGTGGAATGCGCGGGTCTTCATGCTGTTCATGCCGACACTGCCGTAGTAAGGAGCTTTCATACCCAGCATATTCAGAGCCGCGTAGTAGCCCTGTTCAACAGCCACAGGCCAGATGGCATTTACCCATAATCTCTTGCGTGCAATATCCATGGTTTCGCAGCAATCGCCCGCAGCATAAATGCCTTCTGCAGAGGTCTCCAGGAACTCATTCACCGTGATACCCAAGTCCGTCTTGATCCCCGCCTGTTTTGCAAGCTCAACCCTCGGCTTTACCCCCTTGCCGACGATAATAGCGTCGCTATCCAGTTCAAAACCTGATGAGAGGGAAACCCGGAGTCCTTCGTCTTTAGTCTTTATTCCGGCAATATCCTCTCCCGTGCGTATATCTATACCCATCCCCCGGAGGTCCTTCCCAATGAACGATCCGGTTTTTTCATCAACGATCATGGAGAGGGGATATCCGGAGGAGATGACTATCGTCACCCCGACATTGCGCTGCATCAAACCGAATGCCGCTTTTATCCCTACAAACCCTCCGCCCAGAACAATTACCCTGCTTCTGATATGCGGCTCAATTTTTTTAGCATCGCCCATGTACCGGAGTGTAAAGGTCTTCTTCGTTTCATCATAGTATTTTGGTTTCACCGCATTCGACCCTGTGGCAATAAGGAGTTTGTCATAGGGAATTTCTTTTCCGCCGGCAAGCATTACCGACTTATTCTTCGTGTTTATCCGGTCAACCCTTTCACCGAAAAGAAACGTGGTGTTTGGAGGATATGAGGTTATATCTCTGATGACCATCTGCTTTTCTTTGAGGATTCCGCCGAGATAATAGGTGAGCAGACACCTGCAGTAAGGTGCGTACGCTTCCTCAGATATTATGGTAGCGTTTAATTCCGGAGAGAATCTTATAAGTGTATCGAGGCATGCCAGCCCTGCGGCACTCGACCCTATAATAACAACCTTCATGTTTAAATCCCTCTGTTATTTCTTAGCATATATAACATGTTCTGTCAATCGGGAATCTCTATGTGAAAATCTATAGTTCCCGGTAAATGTTTTGCTGTGACAAGCATAGTCAGGTTTTTCTCAATAACAAATAATACCTCTTGAGATTATCAGGCAGGCATATTTCCTGAACAGGCACTTTCACCTCGGCTATTCAGATTGCCGCTGTTCAGAGTAATTCCAATCGGTAAGGAGAACCTGCCGGTACTTGAATTTTCTTCTGAAACTGCTAATATTTAATATGAAAACAGGATTGCAGGGGGTCTAAGGTTCTGTGGGTATCAGCAAACGCAGAGAGATTATCAATGAGATTCTGCATTACGTGGGAATCGCTATGGATGGGTCCAATCCATGCGACCTGCGTATCAAAGACGAGCGGTTTTTCAAAAGGGTTCTTAGAAACGGAAGCCTTGGTCTCGGTGAATCCTTTATGGATGGGTGGTGGGAGTGTGACCACCTCGATGAATTCTTTTGCAGACTCATGCCGTTGCAGCCCAAAGAGGCTGTTAAAAAAAACTTGAAGCTCCAGGGCGAGATACTTAAGGCTGTTTTTTTCAACCAGGGAAGCAAGTCGAAAGCATTTACGGTCGGGAAGAGGCATTACGATCTCGGCAATGATCTCTTCGGAAGGATGCTTGACAAGCGTATGGTTTACAGTTGCGGCTACTGGAAACACGCAGGAACTCTTGACGAGGCCCAGGAATCTAAATTGGACCTGAGTTGCAGAAAACTGGGACTGCAACCCGGTGAACGGGTGCTCGACATCGGCTGCGGCTGGGGTGGCTTTGCCGCATATGCTGCAGAGCGGTATGGTGTGAATGTAGTGGGGATAACCGTGTCGGTAGAGCAGGCAGCGCTTGCACGGAAATTCTGTGCAGGACTTCCTGTTGAGATCAGGATGCAGGATTATCGTGAAGTGAACGAACCATTCGACCACATCGTCTCCATAGGCATGTTCGAGCACGTCTGTTATAAAAACTATAGAAAGTATATGGAGGTTGTGCACAAATGCCTTAGGGACAAGGGGCTGTTCCTTCTGCAGACCATCGGAAATAATTACTCAACGATAACCATCGATCCGTGGATTGGCAAATATATCTTCCCGAACTCAATGATACCATCCATGAAGCAGATAAGTGAATCGGCGGAAAAGCTTTTTATTATCGAAGACTGGCACAATTTTGGTCCGGATTATGATCCTACGCTGATGTCATGGTTCGATAACTTTGATAGGAATTGGCATGAGCTGAAAGGACTATACGACGACTACTTCTACCGCATGTGGAAATACTATCTCTTGAGTAGTGCCGGCACCTTCAGGGCACGTGACATGCAGGTGTGGCAGATCGTATTCTCTAAGAACGGAATCCCGGGAGGCTATACTCCGGTTCGATGAGAGATTAATTGTCTTTAGGGACGTAGTTGCTAACAATGAATAATCTTGACAGACATATTGGGAATGGATGAAATTAATGATGTCTTACAGAAAGCCGTAGGGAAAGAGTGAACGGAATACGTGCAAAGATTGCATATCGCAGCAGAGAAGAACCTGGATTATCCGCAGCCGAAATAGCTCGTCATACAGATGTCTCAACATCGACAAAAGAAGATGTGCTGAGAGTTGCCGGGAAATACCTCAATCCTGAAAACGGCGTGCTTGTAGTTGTCGCAGACCAGAAAAAGACACAGTTGAAATATTAGCCGACCGAAATGCCCCTCTTTGCCTTCGCCTCAGAAAATCCGCCTGAAGCGGACATCCTCGGTCGTTCCTCCCTGCGAGGCTTTTGCCTCTTTATTTTCACATACTCTATTTGACTATCGGGTAAAAAAAACCGCTCAAATACTCTATCCTCAGTTATCAGGAAAGAGTATTATGAAAACAGGTTTAGGTTTTGGTGATACCTATGCACTATTTAGGAGAGGAATTTTACATAATCTGGTTTATATTTATTCATATCGCATCCAAACGAGCTAAACACTCATTGACTTTATTATCTTCACATGAACAGTCTCACGGTCATGGGCGTTCCGATCCTTGATGAAAACTCCCGGCGCATTACAATTTTCGGCGGAAAGATCAGAACGGCATCAGCTGGCGAGTTTGCCACCTCCGGGATCATCGCATTCATCGCTTTTGTCATTCTCGGATCATTCACCCTGGATACTTCACGGCGGAACTGGAAGACCTTGCATGATCAAAAGGTCATCGACACTAATGGAGTACTGTGAGAACCGGTTCAAGATATTCTGCGGTTCTCATACTAAAGAGTCCACTAAGGGTGCTCTTTTTAGGAGAGATGTAAGTTATACTTATTCTATGAGCCGCACAACAATGAAAATACATGATATTCCGTTACGAAACCAGGTATTTACTTCGGGCATAGTAACATATCCAGGCTGTGAAATAATGAAAGAATATTTGTCCTTACCATCTGAGTTGCCGCTCTCTGCAACCGTCGCGCACGCATGTTTGCTGAGCTATTCGGCTGGAGCTTCAATTGACCATTTGCTTTATACCAGTTCACTACCTCGCATCAAACCGCATTTGGGTGTCTTTGAACTATCAAGCAAACTTGATATCGCTATTGGTCACGTCTTAGATTTGGGAACTTCCTGTACATCAATACTCGACTCAGTCTATTTATCTTTCTTGTTTAATGCGTTGCCAGGCGACAACAGTTGTCTTATTGTTGTTGCTGATTTATTTTCGCACTGCGTAGATGACAAAAGCATTTCTCAAAAAGACGACGTAAAAGGATGGGCTTCAGGAGCAGGCGCAATAATTCTTTCTCAGAAAGGCAATATAGAACTCAGTCTTCTATCATATGTCACTATATATGATTTTTCTTTATGTGGCTTAGTTACCTTTTCAGTACAGCAACCAAACTATGCATTACGATTTTCTGGAGATCATGTTGTTGCGTTCCAGCAAGAAGACGTAGCCCAAGAGTTATCGGCAATCAAAGCTGCGTTGCGGCAGGCTAATCTGTTGATCAACGAAATTGATGGTCTTGTCGTAATCAACCGGCAGCATATCCGCACCGAACAGTTAGCCATGGCTCTAGGGTATCCTAAATCCAAGATTTTTTCGAGTCGGAACATTTACGGTCACACCGGGGGCGCAGATATTTTAATTAACTTGCGCAGTGCTCTTGACATAATATTGAGAGAATCCCAAGAGGCTTTCATAATTTTATCTGGCAATGGTCTTGGCTACTGCTGGAGTGCAATGGTACTTCAAGTGAAAACGTGTCCAAATGATACTGAGGATTGATGCGTGAATTTATCAGACAAGTTGCACGGACCAGAGTTGCTATCAATTAAACTTTTCCCATCAATTGTTAATAGGGTAGAGATGTTGACCACATGCAGTGGTAAAAGATTGATTCGTAAGACGTATCCACAAAGAGCAAAGGGAACCAGTATAGAGGTACCAATAAGACGGGCAGACGTCGAGGTAAAAGTTCTAAAGTTATTAGCAAAGCTGCTCGCGGACTTTGATCGTTTGCTTGTCCCAAATATCTTAGCCTACGATCTTAAGAAACCCATGTTGTGCATCTCTGATCTCGAAGGAGAGACGCTTTCGAACAGCCCGCCTACAAATTGGCCGTCCACTGAAGCATGGTTTGAACTTGGGAGTTTGCTTGGGGCACTGAATAATTTACAAGAGCAAGCAGTAATTGAAATATTTTCCAATTTAGTCGATGTCCAAGCTGCCACCAGGCAAATTATATTGACACTTAAGCTTAATATGAAAGTATATGAAATGGAAAAAAGATTCAGGCAGACTTTTGGTGGGCACCATAACCATAAAAACCGGATCTTTTGCATGGGCGATCTCGGCCTTCTGAATATGCTCTCTTGTCATAATAAACTCGGTCTTATAGATTTCGAGTTTGCTCACATGGGCTTTCCAGGTTTTGACATTGGACAACTTCTTGCCCAATTATCTACACTATCTCAGCTTACCCCTCAATGCACTATCTTAATAGCTGAAAAAAGACGGGCATTAGAAAAAGGATATTATAAACTTATGGGTTATAGTGGAATCCCTCAGTTTTGGGAATGCCTTTTTTTGCCGTACTATCAGTTGAAATCTACAATGTTTAACAAAGTCGCAGAGAAATCAGGCCTAAAAGTAAATGGGGGATAGCATGTACAGAAAGGAACCCTCTATTCCCGTAAAACGCGACAAGAGCAGCTTTAGACTGACGCGATTCTTGGGTTCACCTCGAGGTTTTTTGGCCTCGTTCCTGCCGACTTTTGCCTTGCTTGTGGGCATTGTTCAAATTGCTGGAGTCCCTTCGAGTACCACCTTATTAATTCAGCTATTGATTCTATCTCTCATGATTGGTGCCCTTGTATATATGATTGGTCGCAATGCCGAAATAAAACTTGAGAATGAGACATTATTAAATCGTATCCATGAAGATTCTCGTTCTCTTATTACTCCGCTAGTTTGGTTAACAAGTCGAGAAGATTTAGTTGGATTCTTTAAGAGTGCTGAAGAAATTCGTATATTTGCCAGCGGCTCAGACACTTATCATACTCATTTGCGTGCTTTATTGGCTGAGGTTCATCGCACCAAGCGTCTGAGTATTCGCGTGCTAATGCGAGATGACGGTACATTATCGAGGCGTCAGCATCTTGAGCGGCAATGTCAGAAATGGTTGGATATTAAGCGGCTTTATCCAGTCGTCGACATTTCAGTTCGTTTTTATAAGTTCACTACAATGTTCAGAGGTATGATTTCCGACAGGAATCTTATGGTAATAGGTTGGTATGAGCGCTCGCAAGGGAAAACATACGGCCAAGAGTGCCCGGCGTTCCTGCTTAGTGCAAGCGTTGATCGTCCTTTAAGTCGTGAGCTAATCAACATCATGGTGCGAACTTTTGATAATATTTACGACAAGGCCAATGAACGAAATGACGGGTGGGAACAGCAGCCGGGAAAAGTTGTTGTTTTTGATCTTGACGGCACATTTTACAGCACAAAAGCTCTCGATCAAGAAAATGAGGAAGCCATAGTTTCCGCGCTGTCAGAATTCCTCCACATTTCTCAAGACGAAGCTAAAACGAAACTATCGTCTCAAAGAACGACCTCAAGTAATGCTATGATTTCATTGCTGTCCGCAGCTATTCAACTTAATATTCCGGGTGCTCTCATTGAAAAGTACCAATTTGAGAAAATGCAACCTGAAAAACACATTTACCAAGATAGTGAATTGGTAAATCTCTTGAAAGCTTTAAGAAATAATATGAAAATTGCACTTCTAACCAATACGAGATCAGCTATGACTGAAAGAATTCTAAGACAGTTAGGTTTCATTAGAGAAGACTTTGACGTTATACTCACTGGTGACATGCTTGATTCACCAAAGCCCAGTTCCACTGATTTGGTCAGAGCCGTCAAACTTGCAGGTGGGGATCTGCGATTCAGTATGGTCGTTGGGGATCGCAAGTATGTCGATTTATTGCCTGGGCATGAGGTTGGCATGGAGACTTATTTGGTTGCTAGCAGAGACGATACTATCGAAATCATTAGACAACAGATAGCACAATGTCACTGACTTCCATCTTCAGTTGGATGATCATCCTGCCACCCGTCCTGTTCGCCCCAGGGGCT
>JBAZWR010000139.1:0-7053 GCA_041660325.1 Thermodesulfovibrionales bacterium
ACTGAAACGGCAGCAGGCGCTGCCTGTTGCTCTGGTAAGTCATCAAACTTAAGGTTAAGATAATGAACAGTAAAAGCAGAAGCCACTTCTTAGGCATTATACATTAATCGCCACTCTTCTCAGCAGGTCAAGCTCATCAAGCATCTTGCCTACGCCGCGCACTACTGCGGTAAGCGGGTCTTCTGCAACAAAAACAGGCAGCCCGGTTTCTTCTCTTATCAACAGGTCGAGACCCCTGAGGAGGGCGCCTCCGCCGGCTAATATTATTCCCTTGTCGACAATATCGGACGCCAGTTCGGGCGGCGTATTTTCAAGGATGACCTTTATGGTTTCAAGTATTATATTGACAGGCTCGGCCAGCGCCTCTCTGATCTCGTCTTCATTGATGGTGAGGGTTTTGGGAATGCCTGAAATCAGGTCCCGTCCCTTTATTTCCATAGTGCGTTTGTCGCTGCCTTCGGTCCGATAGGCGGAGCCGGTGTGTATCTTTATCTGCTCGGCGGTCATGTCTCCGATCATGAGATTATATCTGCGTTTGATAAAGGCCATTATGGCCTCATCCATCTTATCTCCGCCGACCCTGACAGCCCTGCTGTAAACAACGCCGTCAAGAGAGATGACGGCAACATCCGTGGTGCCGCCGCCTATATCCACAATCATATTCCCTGAGGGCTCGCCGACGGGCAGTCCGACGCCAATGGCTGCGGCCATCGGTTCACCGATAAGGTAAACTTCGCGCGCCCCTGAGACCTGGGCGGCGTCCTTTACCGCACGCTGTTCAACCTGAGTGATACCTGAGGGAACTCCGATAATAACCCTTGGAGAAACAAAACTTCTCCTGTTGTGTACCTTTGTAATAAAATATTTCAGCATCTCACCGGTTGCGTCAAAGTCGGCTATAACGCCGTCTTTCATAGGTCTTATAGCGGTAATATTGGCGGGCGTTTTACCGAGCATCCTCTTTGCCTCGGTCCCGACGGCTACGGGCTTTTTGTCGTCTTTTCTGATGACGACGACCGAGGGCTCGTTGCATACTATGCCTTTCCCCTTTACAAAGACAAGGGTGTTTGCAGTTCCGAGATCTATGGCAAGATCATTTGAAAACATTCCGAGAATTTTATGGAAAAACATCATGCCTCCTGTTTCAACTGAGGGTTCTCTATCACTATGGTCCCTGCGAATTCATCTCCGAGGCGCATCCGGTTCTTGCTGCCCAGCAATATGATAAATTCAAAAGCAGAAACAATAGCTACGAATATCCATCCCAGCCATAGTATTTTATAAAAAAGGAAACCGATACCGAAAAGGCCGTTCCTCAGTATCGAATCTCTAAAAGAACATGGTTTAAATGAGTTTGCCGAAACAACTCTGAGCCCTATAAGTTTTTTCCCCAAACTTCCGCCGTCAAACAGGCCGTCACCTATTAATAGATAAGCAAGTGCGGCATAGAATCCGGCCTTTGGAACAAGTTCCACTGCAACTGCTATTATTATGAAGTCGAGGATTTTGGCAATAGTTCTGACAAGCAACCCTGCCGTTTTTGTTTCCTCAGACATTCAAAAATCTTAACAAACTATACCTCAATATTGCAAGAGTAAGACGATTGAAACGGTTTGCCCGGTCCGCTCAGCTCCACCGGTTTATTGGGTTTTATTGTATTTGCATAGTTTATTATGGTATAAAATCAACCGTGCAAACAGAGCAAACCGGGTGGACTGACTTATGGATATAGTTCTTGCAACAAGAAACAATAATAAGGCTGAAGAATTGAAGAGGATTACCGAAGGTATGCCTGTGTCCATCTTTACACTTGATGATTTTCCCGGATGTCCGGAAACGGAGGAAGACGGAGCTACCTTTGAAGCAAACGCTATAAAGAAGGCGCTGGCTGTAGCCCGATATACCGGAAGGCCTGCATTGGCCGATGATTCAGGTCTTGAGGTTTATGCGCTCGGGGGGGGCCCCGGTATTTACTCGGCGCGATATGCCGGCGCAGGGGCAAACGACGGACAAAATACAGGGAAACTGCTCTCTGAGATGCGGTCATTGGTAAAAGATAAGAGGGGGGCCCGGTTCGTGTGCTGTATTGCATTGGCGTTCCCGGATGGCAATACATATACATTCTATGGCTATACCGAAGGCAGTATTGGAACGGAGCAGCGCGGAGTTCGGGGCTTCGGTTATGATCCGGTGTTCTATCCCGAGGGCTGTAACAGGACCTTTGCCGAGATGGATGAGAAGGAAAAAGACGCCCTTAGCCACAGGGGTAAGGCGTTAAAATACTTTCATGAATATCTTAACATATTGATTAATAAATGATTTGATGATTCAAAGTTTAGTGATAAGTAATTTTTATCCGTTTATCAGAAATATGAATTTGACTTAAAACATGCCGGATAATATAGTTATATGTCTCATTTTTGTTTTTATATTAAGCTCTGCCACATAAATTTTATTTTTTACTAAGCAAATGTATTCTTTTATTTAGGCTGGTTTTGTTATCTTAGCCGTAGTGTTTCAAAAAGCAACAGGCGAATTTTTATAAATTTGTCATTAAAAAATCAATATGGAGGTTGAACTATGAGAATAGTATTGCTTGGCGCACCGGGTGCGGGTAAAGGAACTCAGGCAAAAAAACTTATCGAGAAATATGGAATGCCGCAGATTTCAACAGGCGACCTTTTGAGGGCGGCTGTCGGCGCCGGCACTCCATTAGGTAAAGAGGCAAAGTCTTATATGGACAAGGGCGAGCTTGTTCCGGATAGCGTAGTTTTGGGTATGGTCAAAGAGAGACTGAAACAGGATGATTGCAAAAAAGGTTATATACTCGACGGATTTCCGAGAAATACCGCGCAGGCGGAAGCATTGGACAAGATGCTTGGTGCCCTCGGCATGTCATTAAGCGCGGCATTAAGCGTGGATGTGCCTTTTGAAGACCTTATGAAAAGACTTACGGGCAGAAGAACATGCAAGGCCTGCGGCCAGATGTATAATATTTATTTTAAAGCGCCTGCGAAAGAAGGAACGTGTGACAAATGCAGCGGAGCGTTATTCCAGAGGGATGATGATAAAGAGGCCACCATCAAGAAAAGGCTGGAAGTATACAATGCCCAGACGGCCCCTCTCATCGACTATTACGGTAAAAAAGGTATTGTGAAATCGGTGACCGGCACCGGCAATATTGACGATATATTTAAAACGGTTTGCGAGAAATTAGGTCTTAAATAAGAAATTCAAGCTTGGACTTGAAAATATAAATAAGGAGGAAGTAATAATGGCTTTAGTAAATCCACTTGGAAAAGAGAAGAAACTGAAACCTCTTTTACTGACAGGGGCGGAACTCGAAGCAGAGAAGAAAAAAGCGGCAGGGCTGAAGAAGATCAATATCAGCTCGCGCGAAACCGGCGACCTTATCATGATGGGTATCGGCGGCTTCACACCGCTTACCGGTTTTATGACAAAGGCGGACTGGAAGGGCGTCTGCGCGGATATGAAAATGGCTGACGGCCAGTTCTGGCCGATCCCGGTCACAGTCTCCGCATCAAAAGCCGATGCCGACAGCATTAAAGAAGGTCAGGAGATTGCACTCTTCTCCACAGAGTTCAACGAGATCATGGCAACCATGAAAGTCACCGAAAAATACACCATCGACAAGGCTTATGAATGCAAAGAGGTATACAGGACCACCGAGGTCGAGCACCCCGGTGTCAAGATGGTTATGGACCAGGCGGATATGAACCTTGCCGGCCCCGTCAAGGTCCTGAGCGAAGGCACCTTCCCGACCGAGTATCCGACCATTTATCAGCGTCCTGCCGAGACCAGAAAATCGTTTGAAGAAAAAGGCTGGAGCCGTGTTGCCGCATTCCAGACCAGAAACCCGATGCACCGTTCACACGAGTTCCTCGCCAAGATCGCGGTTGAAGTATGCGACGGCGTTTACATCCACATGTTACTCGGCAAACTGAAACCGGGCGATATTCCGTCGGATGTAAGACAGAAATGTATTGATGTGCTCGTAGAAAAATATTTTGTTAAGAATACCGTCCAGGTCGGCGGCTATCCCCTCGATATGAGATATGCAGGCCCGAGAGAAGCCCTTCTGCACGCGGTATTCAGACAGAATTATGGCTGCAGCCATCTTATCGTAGGCCGCGACCATGCAGGCGTCGGCGAGTACTATGGTCCTTTTGACGCCCAGAAGATCTTTGAAGAGATCCCGAAAGGTTCGTTGGAGACCAAGCCGCTGAAGATCGACTGGACCTTCTATTGCAACGCATGTGAAGGCATGGCTTCCATGAAGACCTGCCCGCACGGCAAAGACGACAGGGTTATGCTCAGCGGTACAAAGCTGAGAAAGATGCTCTCGGAGGGAGAAGAGGTTACTCCGAAGTTCAGCCGTATAGAAGTTCTCAAAATCCTGAGAGAGTATTACGCCGGTCTGACTGAAAAGGTTGAGATCAAACTGCATAAATATGCGGAAGGCGAAAAGAAATAAATTGTCTTGAAATAAACAGATGAGTATTCGAAAGGGTGTGTAAATTATTCATTTACGGTTAGCAGGCAGTCTTGTTGGGAAACCTCAACGCTGCCTGCTTAACCAAGTTAAATAAGGAAAGGAGGTGGAAAGAGTCATAACGTTTCTTTTTAACTCTTTTTATTTCAATTTAAACCAATATTAAAGGAGGTGTTTTTAAATGCCAAGTTTTGTAATTACTGAAAAGTGTGACGGCTGCAAGGCAGGGGACAAGACTGCATGTCAGTATATCTGTCCTCACGATCTCATGATCCTCGACAGGGAGAAGATGAAAGCTCACAATCAGGAACCCGAGCAGTGCTGGGAGTGCTTCAACTGTGTAAAGATATGCCCTCAGCAGGCAATCGAGGTGAGAGGATATTCAGACTTCGTTCCCCTCGGATCCCAGACCATTCCCTTGAGAAGTTCAGATTCCATCATGTGGACAGTCAAATTCAGAAGCGGTCTGACCAAGAGATTCAAATTCCCCATAAGGACCACAGTAGAAGGTACGGTTGATCCTTATAAAGGCAAACCGGAACCGGATTTTGCAACAATTAAAAAGCCGGGCTTATTTACAAAGTCTGCAAGAACTGAATAATCAAGGAGGTGAATATAAATGGAAAAAGAAACTTGTACGTTTTCATATTGTAAGAAGCCTGAAGTGACCGAAGTTGACTGTGATCTTCTGATCATGGGCGGCGGTATGGCCGGTTGCGGTGCAGCTTTTGAGGCATGCCGCTGGGCAAACGCCAAGGGTTTAAAGGTTGTATTGGTTGATAAAGCCGCAACCGACAGAAGCGGCGCTGTCGCAATGGGTCTCTCCGCTATTAATACTTATGTCGGTGAAAACAAAGTCGCTGATTATGTCAAATATGTAAGAAACGACCTCATGGGCATCATCAGGGAAGACCTCGTATTCGACCTCGGAAGAGTCGTTGACGATTCAGTCGAGCTTTTTGAAGAATGGGGCCTCCCGATCTGGAAAAAAGGCGATGACGGTTTCTCAAGGGACGGCCATCAGGCGATCGCAGAAGGGAAGAAATCCCTTAAGGAAGGCGGCACACCTGTAAGGACCGGTAAATGGCAGATCATGATTAACGGCGAGTCCTACAAAGTCATCGTTGCAGAAGCTGCAAAAAAGGCCCTTGAGACCAACAGGGTCGCGACCGGTATGGCACAGAACCATTATGAAAGAGTCTTCATCGTGAAGGCTGTCATGGATACGAATGGTAAGAACGTAGCCGCAGCCATCGGATTCAGCGTAAGAGAAAACAAGATTTATTCTTTTAAGGCTAAGGCAATGATCTGTGCAACTGCCGGAGCGGTCAACTGCTTCAGACCGAGGTCTGTCGGCGAAGGTATGGGCAGGACCTGGTACCCGGTATTTAGCTGCGGTTCAGGTTATGCCTTTGGAATGCAGGCAGGAGCCGAGCTGACCCTTATGGAAAACAGGTTCGTCCCTGCAAGGTTCAAAGACGGTTATGGACCGGTTGGCGCATGGTTCCTCTTCTTCAAGGCAAAGGCAACAGACAGCTATGGTGAAGATTATTGCGCCAATAAAGAGTACTTAGACGATGCAATCGCAAGATACGGCGATTATGCAAAGAATATGGGTACCGCCATCAGAAACCACCTGATGATGAGGGCAATGAGGGACGGTAAAGGCCCGATCCTTATGCAGACCCCTGCGGCAATGGAAGTAATCTCCAAGAACATGAAAGAAAAGCTTGGTGAAAAAGAGGGCGCTAAGAAGGTCAAGCACCTTGAGGCAGAGGCTTGGGAAGACTTTTTAGACATGGCTATCGGACAGGCGTCACTCTGGGCGGCAAGGAATGTTGAGCCGGACAAGGTCCCTTCAGAGATCATGCCTACAGAGCCTTATCTCCTCGGCTCACATGCAGGCTGCGCAGGATTCTGGGTAAGCGGCCCTGGCGATCTTCCGGGCACACCGGAGCACTATTCCTGGGGTTATAACAGAATGTCAACTGTCCCCGGTCTCTTCATGGCAGGTGACGTTGTCGGCGCATCAGGCCATAAATTCTCCTCAGGTTCGCACGCAGAAGGAAGAATAGCAGCCAAGGCTTCAATAGCTTATATCCTCGACAATGCAGGCTACAAGCCGGCGCCAAAGCTGTCCCTTGACGAGATTGCGGCTGAACTCTATCTGCCGTTCGAGATCTATGAGAAATACAAAATCTACACGACCGATCCTTTAATCAACCCTAATTACATAACCGCAAAAGGACTTCAGGCAAGACTGATGAAGATCTCCGATGAGTACTTCGGCGGTTGCTCTACCTGGTACATGACCTCAAAAACCATGCTTGAGGAAGGTCTCAGACAGCTTGATATGCTCAAAGAGGATGCGAACAAAATGGCGGCAAAAGACCTCCACGAGCTCCTCAGATGCTTTGAGAATTATCACAGAATTCTCTCTGTTGAGGCACATGCAAGACACATCCTCTTCAGGGAAGAGTCCAGATATCCCGGTTACTACTACAGAGGCGATTTCAACAAGATTGATGACGCCAACTGGA
>JBAZWR010000140.1:0-7010 GCA_041660325.1 Thermodesulfovibrionales bacterium
GCAGTGCTGTTCGACAAAAAAATCATTGATATCTATCACAAGAAATACCTCCCGAATTACGGCGTCTTTGATGAATACCGCTATTTTCAGGCAGGCGACAGGTGTCCAATATACGGGATCGGCGACGCCTGGATAGGCATAAATATCTGCGAGGACATCTGGTATCCCCAAGGGCCTGCGCGGACCCAGTCGCTTGCAGGCGCCGAGGTGATCATAAATATAAACGCATCTCCTTATCATACAGGCAAGGGGAAAGTCAGAGAACATATGCTTTCTACTCGCGCCTCAGACAATCTTGTGGCCATAGCTTATCTGAACACGGTCGGAGGCCAGGACGAGCTTGTTTTTGACGGTCACAGCCTCGTTCTTGATCAGGACGGCAATGTAATTGCAATGGGGAAACAGTTTGAGGAAGACCTGATTGTTCTTGACCTTGACCTTGAGGGCATCATGATGAAAAGGCTCCACGCGCCTCTTAGAAGACAGGAGATCATGAAGCTCGAAAAAGGGGCCTTTGAAAAGATTATTATTCCGGTCAAAAAAACCAAACAAAAAAACCAATTAATTAACTCTGTGAAAATCACTGAGCTTGGACCACAAGAGGAAATTTATCGGGCGCTCGTCCTCGGCACAACAGATTATATCAATAAGAACGGTTTTAAAGGCGTTATCATCGGGTTAAGCGGCGGCATAGATTCCGCTCTCGTTGCAACAATTGCAGTCGATGCGCTCGGGAAGGACAATGTAAGAGGTCTCTTTATGCCCTCACCCTATACTTCCGGTGAAAGCAGAGAAGACGCTTATGCCCTTGCAGCGAACCTCGGAATAAAAATGATCGAAATACCTATTCATGATATTTTCCGGAGTTATCTCTCCGCACTCAAAGAGGAATTCCATGGCCTGCCTTCCGACACTACTGAAGAAAACCTCCAGGCAAGGATCAGGGGCAATATCCTCATGGGCTTTTCGAATAAATTCGGATGGCTTGTCCTGACCACAGGCAATAAATCCGAAATGAGCGTCGGTTATGCCACTCTTTATGGCGATATGGCAGGCGGATTTGCGGTTATCAAAGATGTCCCTAAGACCATGGTCTACGAACTATGCAGTTGGAGGAACAATCAAGGTAAAAAAATAATTCCCGACAGGATATTTTACAAGGAACCCTCGGCTGAATTAAGACCCGATCAGAAAGATACCGATTCTCTGCCGCCCTATCCCGAACTTGATCCCATACTCAAGGCTTATATTGAGGAAGATAAGAGTATGGAAGAAATCCTCTCTCTCGGCTGCGAGCCGGAATGCGCGCAAAAGGTGATCAGGATGATCGACGCAAGTGAATACAAAAGAAGACAGTCTCCGCCCGGGATCAAGATAACCCTAAAGGCATTTGGAAGAGACAGGCGTTTTCCTTTAACTAATAAATACAGGGGCTACTGATGAAAAAGTTATTTTTTATATTTACAGGAATTTTAGTGTCATTGCATTTAACTCTGATTCCCGTTTTTTCCGCCGACAATAAACCCCTTCAGATCAAGAAACAACCTGAGATTCAGCAGATAAGACCCAAAAAGCCGGTTAAGATAAAACTGAAACGGACGGGGGAAGGTAAATATACCTGGGACCTGACAGGCGACGACCTTGATGAAATTGTAAAGGCGGACAAAAAACTGAGGAAACTCCTCAATTTAGAATGAGAATGTTTGCACGGTAAAAGGTACGACATGAAGGGTACACTATATATAGTCTCAACGCCTATCGGCAACCTTGAGGATATTACCTTGCGGGCTTTACGGGTTTTGAAAGAGGTGGACGTCATTGCGGCTGAGGACACCCGGCATTCATTGAAATTGCTCAATCATTACGGTATTTCCAAACCGATGATCAGCTATTACAAAGAACGTGAAAAGATAAGGGCTGAGGAGCTTACGGAAAAACTTCTCGCAGGCAAATCAGTGGCGCTCATTTCAGACGCCGGGACCCCGGGCATAGCAGATCCCGGAACTATCCTGATCAAAAAAGCCCTCCAGGAAAATATTCCGGTTGTGCCTGTTCCGGGACCGTCGGCCTTTGTTGCGGCCCTTTCGGTCTCGGGAATTCCCACTGAAGAGATCACATTCGTCGGCTTTCTTCCTTCAAAGAAGACCCATCGCGAAAAGCTGTTAAGGGACCTGGCGCTTGAACGAAGAACACTTGTCTTCTATGAGGCGCCGCACAGGATCATGGAAACCTTGTCCGGGATGGAAACGATCTTCACCGGCAGAGAAGCGGCAGTAGCCAAAGAGATCACAAAGCTGCATGAGGAAGTATTCCGGGGCGGCATTTCGGATATACTTCATCAAATGGGCGGATCGGTAATTGCCGGCGAATATGTCGTCATTTTGGAAGGCAAAAAAGAAGGACCCAAAGCCTCCTTTGCGGAAGCGCTTCCCGAAGTATTTTCTCTTATGAAAAAGGGGTTCGGACGAAAAGATGCAGTCAAAAAAATTTCAGAAGCCTATGGATTGAGCAAAAAGGAATTGTACGACAAAAGCCTTGCAGAGGAAATTGCTTGACTTTTTCGGCACTTAACAATAAAATTTCGGTATTATATAGAGAGGTGGTAAAGTGTCACAGAGACTTCTTCTTGCAGACGACAGCATAACTATACAAAAGGTTGTTGAACTTATCCTGGCCGAGGAAGATTTTGAGATAAAATCGGTCAATAACGGTGAAGAAGCCCTGGCCGTTATTTCATCCTTCATGCCCGATCTTATACTTGCAGACATTGAGATGCCGAAAATGAACGGCTATCAGCTCTGCGAGACCATAAAAAGGAACCCGGCTACGAGCACTATACCGGTAATACTTTTGACAGGCGCCTTTGAGCCTATAGACGAAGAACTGGCAAAACAGGTCCAGGCGGATGATTTCATCATCAAGCCTTTTGAATCACAGGAGTTGATCAGCAAGATAAACGCAGTCCTGACTATTTCATCCGTTGCCGAGGCGGAATTCGCTGAAGAGGACGCACTTGAAGCTGAAGCCGTGGGACCTGAGGCGGAAACCATCAGCCCTGAGGAAGAAGCGCCTGCAGAGGAGGTTTCTTTAGATGAGGACCTCTGGGCGATGGAAGAAACTGCGGAAATTCCCAAGCCCGGGGGTTGGCCGGTTGAAGAGGGCATTGCTCCCGGAGCGGAAGAGTTCATACAGGTTGAAGAGGAAACAATAGCTGAAATTGAAACGCCTGCGAAGGAAGAATTGAAGACCCGCCCTGCCGAAAAGCCCCATGTTGCCGAAGTGAAAGCCGGCGCTATAGAGACGGACCTGCCGTCGAAAGACGAATTTAAAAAATATTTCGAAAGTATTGTCAATGAAAAGATGTCTTCTCTTGTTGCATCGCTTGACATAAAAGAAGCCGTTCTCGCCTCGCTAATGCCTTTGATGAAAGATTCCATTGAAAAGATTCTTTGGGAAGTCGCCCCGGATCTTGTGGAAAGGATGTTGAAAGAAATGCTGAAAGGCACTCTCGAGTCCTTAACAAAAGAGGTTGAGAAGGTTATCTGGGAGACGGTGCCTGACCTTGCCGAAACTATGCTTTCTAAAGAAATAGAGAGGATTAGGTCAGAATTTTAGACAAAGGCTTCGATCCAAAAGGCGTAGAAGAAAACTGGTATGATTTCTGGGTCTCAAAGGGATATTTCTCTCCCGACCCGGCCCATACCGGTGTTCCCTATTCTCTGGTAATCCCACCTCCGAACGTCACCGGTTCCCTGCATATGGGACATGCCCTGAATACCGTTTTACAGGATATCCTGTCGCGCTGGAAGCGTATGTCCGGCTATAAGGTCCTCTGGCTTCCGGGTACGGACCATGCGGGCATTGCAACACAGAATGTTGTTGAAAAACAGCTTGCTTCAGAGAAACTTGACAGGCATACGCTCGGCAGAGATAAATTTATCAAACGGGTCTGGAAGTGGAAGGCCGAATCAGGCGGGACTATCATCCACCAGTTAAAGAGGCTCGGAGCCTCCTGTGACTGGTCGCGGGAGAGGTTCACCCTTGATGAAGGTCTCTCAAAAGCCGTCAGGGAAGTTTTTGTGCGTCTGTATGAAGACGGCCTTATTTACAGGGATAACCGCCTCATCAACTGGTGTCCCCGCTGTCATACGGCCCTCTCCGATCTTGAGGTAGAGCATGAAGAATTAGAAGGTAATTTGACATATATAAAATATCCGCTTTCCAACGGCAGCGGAATATTTATTACCGTTGCAACAACCAGGCCTGAAACAATGCTTGGAGACACCGCTGTTGCCGTAAATCCTGAAGACGACAGGTACAAAGACTATATCGGCAAAACCGTTGATCTGCCGTTAACGGGGAGACAAATCACGGTTATTTCAGATCCAGCCGTTGATCCCGCCTTCGGCACAGGGGCAGTCAAGGTCACGCCTGCACATGACTTCAACGATGAAGCTGTTGCAAAGAGACAGGACCCTCCCCTGAAATTTATAACGGTTATCGGCGACGACGGGAATATGACGGAATATGCCGGGAAAAAATACGCGGGTCTCGACAGATATGAATGCAGGAAAATCATCCTGCAGGATCTAAAAGACTTCAATCTTATCGAAAAGCAGGTAGCTCACAAACACGCCGTTGGACACTGCTACAGATGCAAGACGATCACCGAACCCCTGTCAACGCCTCAGTGGTATGTGAGTGTTCAGTCCATTGCACGTGAGGCAATAAAGGCTGTCAGGGATGAACGTATAAGGATAATCCCTAAATCCTGGGAGAATACTTACTTTGCATGGATGGAAGATATAAAAGACTGGTGCATCTCACGACAGATATGGTGGGGGCACAGGATTCCGGTCTGGTACTGTCAGGAAATCCGGAGCGATATGTGCAGGAGTAAAAACGGGATAATAGTGTCAAGGGTTGATCCTCAGACATGTCCCTATTGCGGCTCTGCAGGATTGAAGCAGGACGAAGATGTGCTTGATACCTGGTTTTCATCGGCCTTATGGCCTTTCTCAACCTTCGGATGGCCCAATAATACCGACGATTTAAAAACCTATTATCCAACCAGCGTTCTTGTTACGGGCTTCGACATAATCTTTTTCTGGGTAGCCAGAATGATCATGATGGGGCTGAAATTTATGGGCGACGCACCCTTCAGGGATGTTTATATCCATGCATTGGTAAGGGATCTGAAAGGCCGGAAGATGTCGAAGTCAAAGGGCAATGTTATCGACCCGTTAATCATGATGGACAGGTATGGCACCGACGCATTCCGCTTCACCCTTGCAGCTTTCGCGGCCCAGGGAAGGGATGTTAAATTCTCTGAAGACAGGGTCGAAGGTTACCGCCACTTCGTAAATAAGATATGGAATGCCGCCCGTTTTATAATGATGAATATAGAAGACGACGACGGGCCGCATAGAAGCGGAGAAGCGGAGATTTCTCCTTTGCAGCCGAAGGACCTGGCAAGCAGGTGGATATTAAGCAGGCTTGCGGCTACTGCGGATGAGATGAATACGGCCCTGGAAGAATACCGTTTCAACGATGCGGCAAACAGCGTCTACCAGTTCATATGGCACGAGTTCTGCGACTGGTATATCGAGCTGTCCAAAATTGAGATGCGGGATCAGAAGTCAAAAGAGAACGTTATCCAATGCCTGTTTTACATCCTTGATATCTCCCTGAGGCTTCTTCATCCCTTCATGCCTTTTGTGACCGAGGAAATATGGCAAAAAACAAAAGGGGAAAGGCGCGCATCCCAAAGGCATGAACCGGAAAGCATAATGATATCGGAATATCCGAAAGCGCTTCAGCGTTATTATCAGGAAGAAGAAGACATGTCCTATATTATAGATGCCGTTATGGGGATTCGCACTATCCGCGGAGAATTGAATATATCTCCTTCTCTTAAGCTGAATGCGTCGATCAAAACGTATTCCGAATTCGCCGAACGTGTCTTGCATGAAAACGTACAGTATGTTAGAAGCCTTGCAAAAGCCGAAGAGATCATAATCGGAACGAATTTGCATAAACCCGTAGGATCTGCAACCGCTGTCAAGAGTTCCATGGAGATATATATACCTCTGAAGGGCGTCCTGAACATTGCTTCGGAAATAGAAAGACTGAATAAGGACATAGCGAAGATAGAGGCTTCCATTGCAACTCTGAACAAGAAACTCTTTAATGATGACTTCCTCCTGAGAGCGCCGAAAGAGATAGTTGACAAGGAAAAGGCAAAATATGACGAACTCGTCAAGATGAAGGAGAGGATTTCAGAAAGTATTAAATTGTTAAATGAAGCAGAGGTGAAAAATGAAACGTAAAAAAGAAAAAGAGATCGGGAACAGGGATATCGAATTTCTTGAGGGCGAATTCATCAATGTTAAACAGAGCACCGTAAGGTCCGTGGAAGGCGGACACGTTGAACTCCAACAGGTCGGCGCCCTCAGCATAGACGGTGAACGCATTGAAGTCACCCAGGGGGCCTCCGGCATCCTCAAAGGTAACGACATACACCTCAACCAGAGCATCAGCCTTATAACAGCAGCGGATAACGTATCGGTAAATTATTCTCTATCGCCGGTCACTGTTTCAAGAGAGCAGACATCGGCCAACAAATCGGCAGTCGGTATTATGGCGGCGCGTGAAATCAAATCCGAAAATACTTCCGCCTTTCTTGTGTTAAGCAATAAAATCGAAGGAAATATTACAACCCTGCTTGACTGGAAATCCGCTCTCGCTTTAGGAGGAGTTCTTGGAGGGCTCTGGGGCTTCTTCTCCCTCCTGGCAAGAAGGAAATAAATTGGATATCCCGCAAGGCGTCTCTGCATTGCTCCGGCGCGCCCTTGAAGAGGACATCGGCTGCGGCGATATTACCGCTTCTCTTCTCCTGCCGGAAGAAAACATATCAAAGGCGCATATCATAGCAAAAGGCGGCTTTGTGCTTGCCGGTCTGCCTTTTGTCCGGGAGGTGTTCCGCATTCTTGATCCATCCTTATCTTTTA
>JBAZWR010000141.1:0-7003 GCA_041660325.1 Thermodesulfovibrionales bacterium
TAATCTCCTGTTCTTTTGCCTCGGCTTCTTTCCTGGCTGCCTCGGCCTGCTGCGTTAAAACCGCTGCTTCGCCCTTTGCGCGTTTAATCTCCTGTTCTTTTGCCTCGGCTTCTTTCCTGGCTGCCTCGGCCTGCTGCGTTAAAACCGCTGCTTCGCCCTTTGCGCGCTCAATTTCAAGCATCCTTGCTTCCGCTTCTTTACGGGCTATATCGGCCTGGCGTGTTAAAACCGCTGCTTCGCCCTTTGCGCGCTCAATTTCAAGCGTCCTTGCTTCCGCTTCTTTACGGGCTATCTCATTCCGGCGCGCTAATTCCTCGGCTTCTCTCTTTGCCTGTTCAAGCTGCAATGCCCTTGCTTCCGCTTCTTTACGGGCCAGTTCGGCCTGACGCGCCGAAGCCTCGGCTTCGCCCCTTGCGCGCTCAATTTCAAGCATCCTTGCTTCCGCTTCTTTACGGGCTGCCTCAGCCTGACGCGCCAAAACCTCGGCTTCGCCTCTTGCACGTTCTATCTCACGCGTTTTTGTCTCCGCGTCCAACCTTGCGCGGTCGGCCTCCAATGCCCTTGCTTCCGCTAAACTTATTGCACGCTTAACTTCAAGTTCACGGGCTTGTAGCACAATCCTGTTTTTTTCTTTGCCAAGTTCTTCCCCTTCTTTCTCGGCAATCTTCTGTTCGGCAAGCGCAACCGCAACCTGGGCCTTCCTTTCCGCAATATAAGCAAGATGATTCTTTTCCTCAGTGTTCCTTGCCTTTTCAGCTTCTTGTAATGCCTGGGCAGCCTCATGCATGGCAACGGGGACGTTTTTGTCTATTTCAGGATTAGCCCGGGCCTTTTCATAGGCTGCACGGGCGCTATCTAAAGCCGCATTCCTTTCGGGCATTGTTACACACCCTATCAAAAACATTGCTATAATAATTACTGATAGGTATATTTTTAAAGTATACGAGGTGTTGAAAAACCTGTTCATAACCTTTTTTTCTCCCTGCTTGTTGTTATTGTTTTTGCATTTGTGTCCGTTCAATCTCCCGACGCAGCGTTTCGACGGCGTCACGCATCTCCTGAACCTGTTTCTTTGCCTTCGCTGAAAGCGCTTTTGTTTCAGCGAGCTTTGCATCCATCAACGCTTCATCCGCTAACCGTTTCGCCTGAAGAAATTCCTCCTTATCAACTGCCGCTCTGGCGGCGCTTAACTTATCTTCCGCAAGCTTCAGTTCAAGAGGCGCATGGATAGCTGCGTTGCCGTCCTTAGCCACCTTAATAACCAGCTCGGCGCCTGTCATGCTCTCAACAGGCGCTACCTTAGATGCGCATCCGGCCGCACTCAATGCAATCACAACTACGGCAATACTTGCCGCCTGATATAATATCTTCATTAGTCACTCACCTCCTTTAATTTAAAAATTAACAATACTATAATTTGATGAATAATGATAAGTAAAACATTACAAGTAAACTTAAGGCATTATTTTACGCGATCTTTTATCAAAAAAACAGTTTATTTGTCAAATCCTCATTCAGACATCCGCACCACGGCATGATAGTCACCAACTTGACCCGTTTGCCCTTTCCGGACCTTGATTTTAGCCAGGGCGCCCCAGTTAATTTTTCAACTTATGCGGAGGTCACAAGCAGCGCAGCCATATTACCTGCGGAAAACGGCGTAGAGATTTTAATTGTACATCCGCCCAAAAAAATTTAGCCCATCTCCCGCAGTTACTGCTCGAATTTCATAAAGAATGAAGACAGATCGATTTCATATAGATTTTCGATGAGGCAATTCGATCAATGGCATTCCTCTTGCAATATTATGTAGACTAATAATATACAAACAGTCTAAAAACAATGCTGCCTTGAAGTCCTGTGAGATAAGATGCATTGCAAAAAAGGAGAAAACCATGAAAAACATTTTGGGTCTGTTTTGGATCGGAAATAAAAGGGTAATGTTTATGGCCTTTATTATTATGGGACTTTTAATGACGAGGACCGCCCGAGATGCCTATTCTGCAAGCCGGCCTTCTATCAGAGCTTCCTGGAACTCAAGAAATTCTCTCCTGACCATTACAGGGAAGAAATGGGGGAAAAATCAGACGGTCAGCGTCAGTAATTCATCTAATAGTAGTCTTCTTGGGTTAGTAAAATCCAACAAATCAGGAGGCTGGAAGTTGACCTTAAAAAACCCGGTGTCAGTCCCTTGCATGGTTCGGGCAGAATCAGGTTCGATTTCGGTTGAGATGATTGTAAAGAAAGCGCCTTCCACCTGCAGCAACGATCCCTTTACTGTTGTATTCGCTTTCAACAATCTCGGGATGCATTGCTACGACAAAGACTTTTCGATTTTTGCAACTCTTCCACCCTTTAACGTGGTTAATGCGCAGGTAGTCCGGAAAGGTATTACAGGCAGTCTGCCGCAACTCTTGGATAATACGCAGGCCGGCGTCTCTTATTCGGCAGTGGCCGACAGTACCGGATCAATTAACACAACAAGCGTGAATAAAACCAATTTCTGGACTTACGTGAAATCTTTATTCGGAGCGTCACTCCCCGGGGATGCAGGCCTGTTGGGTCAGAATATGCCGGGACCGGGAAACCTGCCTCAAGCCTTCAGCGAATTTGATGCGACAATGCAATGGTTTACAGCGGCCGGAATTCCGATAACTGACCGCGACGACAGAGGACAACTGAACACTTATCCCCTGATGCGAATTCAGCCGGTTGATGTAGCAACAACAAGCAGCCTTCAACCGATTTTTGCCGTTCTTCCGGCATCCGATGAAATGCACTGCAGTAATTGTCATGGTACAGGCGGTGTGGCTGCCAATGACGCTACGAGGGCGAGATATGGAATATCTGACTGGAGTGCAAGCATCGATCCGGAAATCCAATATAGGGAAAACGTGCTCCTATTGCATGACGCCAAAAGGTCAACAAAGCTGATGGCCGGCAAACCTGTCCTATGTGCATCATGCCATTACTCGCCTGCCCTTGATCCGAGCAATGCAGGGCCGCAGGGAAGCCAGATTGGGAGAACAATGTTCTCACTCGCGATGCACGGCCGCCATGGAAAGACATTGAGCGAAAATATCCCTGACTCCATTAATCTTCCGGTCATCCCTGACACAGGCATCCCGACCTGTTATAATTGTCATCCCGGAAGTGTGACGCAATGCCTGCGCGGCGTTATGGGCAGCGCGGGGATAATCTGCCAGGATTGTCACGGTGGACTGTTAGCGGTAGGTGGGGCCTTTGCGGCCCGGACTCCCTGGGTAAATGAACCAAAGTGCCAATCCTGTCATACCGGCGACGCCGTCAATCATCTTGGCAGCAATATAAGAGGCGCCAGGACATATAATCCTGCAGATCCGTCAGCTACACCGATTATTGCAACCAATAAACGATTTGCCGAAGAAGACAATAAACTTTTCAGGAACAGTCGGGGTCACAGCGGCATGGCCTGTGAAGCGTGTCATGGCAGTACACATGCTGAATGGCCGGTGGGAAATGCTGCAGCCAACGATAATATCGCGCCGGTTCAACTCCAGGGACATACCGGGCCGATCATCGAGTGTAAGACCTGTCATGCGGGCGGTCCCCCGCTTTCAATTGACGGACCACACGGGTTACATAATATCAATGACAGAAATTGGAATGGAAACCATGATAATTTTTTTAAACAGAACCCCTTGCTTTGTGAAGCCTGTCATGGCTTGGCACTTGAGGGCACTGTTCTTTCCCGCGCGGCTGCTGACCGGACACTCTTTGGTGACGACAACAGAACTGTTTCCGTTCCAAAGGGCGCTCAAGTTTCTTGTACGCTCTGCCACGAGAATCCTTTAACCGGGGGTGGAGACTAATTTGAATTGATTTCGGCAAAGAACAATCTGAAACGAAATATCTTTAGACGCCAGTGAGCTCCTCAAAAAGCTCGGCTTGGACATTGAATCACAAAATTCTCACCCTCCCGAACTATGGATAATTATATTGTACCTGTTTTCATATTTCATTCATCACTTCTTCACAATGTTTATTTATAGTAGAATAAATCATGAAAAGATTAATGACACCCAAATATAGGATTGCCGTTCTGACTTTCGTATTTTTACTTCTTTCAACAGGGACTTACTTTTTCTACATGGAGGAGCAGGGAAATTTCCATCCAATTACACCTGGTGAGGCATACAGGTCTGCTCAGCTTGACAGGGATGAGTTAGAATATTACATAAACAAATTTAACATTAAGAGCATCATAAATCTGCGTGGTGAGCATCCGGATGAGCTCTGGTATAACGAAGAAAAAGAGGTCAGCTCAGTGCATAAAATACGGCATTACAGTATTCCATTGTCGTCATCCCGTGAACCTGATGAAGCAGTTGTCCTGAATCTTATAGAGATTTTCAACAATGCCTCCCGTCCCGTATTAATACATTGCCAGGCCGGAGCTGACAGATCAGGGCTGGCTGCGGCAATCTGGAAGGTAGTTGTTGACAAAGAGCCAAAATCAGTGGCAGAAAAACAGTTGTCCATTTTCTACGGTCACCTCCCGATAGGTAAAACCACTGCAATGGACCGTTTTTTTCATAACTGGACCCCGGCATTAACGTCCTGATAATACAGGTTTAACTGTGCCTTCGGCTGATCTTATTACAGCAGCTTGCGCAGTAACACATGGCTCTGAAATAGAACATTGCGATAGCCATATTGATTTTATACTGAAGACCGACAAAGAAGAAGTTTTGCAGAAATAGTAATATAAGGCAGTAAAATCACTTTACAGACTCTTCCGCCAACCCCGCCGGATGAACCCCGGCTTCCGCCGCCGGACTTGAATCTAAAAATTAAAGAATGGGGCCTGTTTATTGCAAATAGATGAAATTCCAAGTGGAAAGCAAGGGCGGAATGAAAGCAAATGTGTAGATAACCACATGCATGGAGTGCTCCGTGTCATTTCGGAACCTGCCTCTTATGGTTATTTTTCTCTTAGTGGAGTATCATACTTGTCGGTATTTTAACTTTAGACACATCGACCATTGTCCCTGTCAAAACAAGATTCCCGGCACGATACTCATTACCATCTACCTTTAAAACAAGCCCTCCAAAGGTTGTAACCTTAGCACTGCTTACAATCCCATTTTTCCTCTTACCCTCAATAAGAGCAACGAACTCAAACCCATCTTCTTCATTTTTAAGTACAAACAAAAAATTAAGATCATTTCCTGCGAAGAAATCTATTGCTTCAGTATGTGCCTTCCATACGTCATTATCTAAGAAGTAAACATCTATTTCAAATTTTTCTGTTGTCGGGTCCCAGTCCCATATTTTTAAGTAACCGGATTCCTTGACGCTATCTTTCATGAATATTGACCCATCAAATGCTATTTCTTTCCTGACCACCTTATAACTGAACCATTTCCCTTCCCATTGGCTCATATCAGGTGCTGCGTTAGCAACTCCAGTGATAAAGATTCCGATAAACAATAAAATTCCCAACATCATAAATGATTTTCGTAAACGCATTAGTGACCTCCTTTAGTCTTTTTTCAAGCTGTTTCAGGATGAATCTTTGCAGTAAAGAAAAAAGGGCGAGATGTTTGTCTCCCCCTTGCGGCACCGAGCTGGCCCGGCGCGTGCGCTCGGTGTCTTCACGTCTTCAATGCAGGACCGAGCCGTTATAGGGAATCACCACGCGATCGTCTCCTCCGCCCGCGACGCTCGCCATCGTCGACAGCTGCTTGCGCGCGGTCGGATTCCCCCGAACCTCCGCGTCGAGGAACGTGAGCGACCAGGTGAAGATGTCATTAATCGACGCCACGTCCAATCCGTGCTTCACGCCGACCAACTCGACGAGCTCCCGTGTCCCCGTGAGCCGCGCGATACCTTGTTCCGTGACGACCAGCAGAGCCGTCGTGTCCGCCGTGCCGCTGATGGCAAGATATGGCAGCGTGACGCCGTCCAGCCCGTGCTGGTCGCGCCCGAACGCCGGCAGGAACGGCTCCCCGAAGTATGGCACATAGCCCACCGCCGCCTTAAGGCGCCGATCGACGGTAACCTGGGTCCGATCGAACCCGAGCGATGTCGTCAGTCCGGCGCCGCCCATCAGCATCAGTGTTTCGGCACCTATGCTCGCCCCGAAGCCTCCGATCTGCGTTGCATCGACGTGGTCGCGCCATTGCGGATGCGCGAGCACGAGGTCGAGCGCGGCCGACATCGACAACGGTCGCAATGCCTGCAGCGCGACGAAGTCGCCGAGATGCGACAGGACTGCCTCAGCGTCCGCGAGGTCGTCGATCTTGAGGTTCGAAAAGCGTGGATCGCCATGGAACGGGCCCACCACGACAAAGCCGTAGCTCGCGAACCAGGACAGCGCGGCTATGTAGTCGTTCGAGATCGGGCTCCCGCCATAGCCGTGCGAAAAAGCGAGCACCGGATACCGGGCCGTGGCATCGGCGAACAGCGGCACTTCCGCGCCGGTCTGCATGTGCGGTACAACCCTGCCCGTTGGGAGCGGGTAATCGGCACGGGGATTGTTTGCGACGGTCGGATAGCAGGCGATCACGACAAACTGGATCGGCTTTCCGGCAAAGGAACCGTAGAGGTTCGAGTCGTTCGGCGCGGTCACGGTGACCGAGAGGGCATTCACGGGATCCGCGAGCAGATCGGTCACGTATCGTGGCGCGCCGCTTGCCGAGGGAAAGCCTTCCCAGTACTTCGTCTCGTCCTCGCCGGGAGCCACTCGGCTGAAGTCCTGCGCGATGTTGCTGCACGCCACCGTGTAAGGCCCCGGGAGCGCCAGCGGCGGCACGATGGTCGTCGGGGCCGGCGAGGCATGCGAATTGCCGCCGCCCCCGCCGCCACAGGCAGAGATAAAAAACCCACAAATCAGGACTGCGAAAAGAAAACACTTTTTCATCATACACCTCTTCTTATGAGTACGTTCTATAGTATCCTCTCCAACCTGGGTCTACATCAAAAGTAAGGAGAGGATCTATCTTCTTAAAGATCATTCCTC
>JBAZWR010000142.1:0-5347 GCA_041660325.1 Thermodesulfovibrionales bacterium
TCTTCAGCTTCCTTCAGGAGCATTATCCGATAAAGTCAGGGAAGCAGAGGAAATCCTCAGAGAATGCATCCTTTGTCCCCGTGAGTGCAGGGTTGACCGTACCGCAGGCGAAAAGGGTTTTTGCAGGACTGGAGACAAGCCGTTCATTTCAAGCTATAGTCCGCACTTCGGCGAGGAAAAACCTCTGGTCGGAAAGCTCGGCTCCGGGACAATCTTTATGGGGAACTGCAATCTCGGCTGCATCTTTTGCCAGAACTACTCAATAAGCCATCTCGGAGAAGGGATCGTGATGTCATTTGAGAAGCTTGCGGATGTCATGCTGTCTCTGCAAAACGATGGATGTCATAATATAAATTTCGTTACACCGACCCATCAGACTCCCATGCTGCTGCGTTCTTTGCTGATTGCTTCTGAAAAGGGGTTGAGATTGCCGATCGTCTACAATTGCGGGGGCTATGAATCACTCCATGCGATACAACTACTTGAAGGTGTTGTCGATATTTATATGCCTGATTTTAAGTATGCGGACCCTGCCATGGCAAAAAAATATTCCGGGGCGGAAAACTATCCCGAGGTTGCAAGGGCTGCTCTAAAAGAAATGCACAGGCAGGTCGGGGACCTTCTGACCGATAAAAGAGGGATTGCCATGAGAGGACTGCTTGTCAGGCATCTTGTGCTGCCCGAAGGAGTTGCGGGGACGGCAGAGATCGTAAAATTTATCGCTGAAGAGATTTCTAAAAATACCTACATCAATATCATGGACCAGTACCACCCATGTTTCAAAGCATTCGACCACCCGCCGTTGAACAGGAGAATTACCGCAAAGGAATATTCCGAAGCTTTAAACATGGCAATAAAGGCGGGGCTCAAGAGGATCGACGGGGTAACCGTATAACACGTAATATGCATTTAAAGTATCAAAGAAACTGCGGATGTCCAAAATAAATTTATTTTTCGATACCATAGTGTACTTACATAGATGTGTTACCAAAATATTTTTATGCGATTACCATGACCTATCTTTTTAAAATAAGTTTATCGAGTTAAATAAATTTATTTTGGATGTTCGCAGTTTTGGGATTAATATCAATTCAACTCCACAATCTCCGCTTCCATCTTTTCCAAATCCAGCAATGCCACGGTTGATTTCCCGTAAAGCCATGTGCCAACTTCACCCGGATTGACAAGCAATGCTTTTCCAACCTTTCTAACATCTGCCATGTGCGTGTGCCCATATATGACCAGGTCAAAATGACCGCTGTCGGCAAGCGCTTCAGCGACCTGATGTTCATGGATGACGACAATCTTTTTATTGTGGAGTTTGAATATGTACGGCTGGTTGTGCAGATTTCCTTCCGCCCTGTCCTGAAGCAGGAGTTTGTCGCCGTCGTTATTGCCGAAGACCCCGGCATATTTGCATTTCAGTTCTTTAAAAAGTTTGAGCGTAAACGGCGACGTGTAATCCCCTGCATGGATTACGAACTCGACTTTTTTGCTATTGAATAAATCAATCGCCTTTTTTGTAAGCGGCACATTATCGTGCGTGTCGGACATGATACCGATAAGCATATATTCCTCCCTTCATGAATAACCAATAATCAAATTACAAAACCGATTAAATAATAAACGAACATGAAAGATCCCGAAAGCTTTCGGGAATAAAAAAGCTTTTAAGTTCTCCTCGGCGAATCCGCCTGAGTGCGGACGACTCCTTAATGCACTATAAACACTGTTCGATATGCATTTATCTAAAAGGCACTTTAGGTTTAAAGCGCCGTCAGGTGAATATAGATTATCTTTTGTCGCATTTCATCCCGAAAGCTTTCGGGATTTGTCATGTCCGTCTTTCATTTTTACGACTAATGGGTGAGAATTCTCCGGTCATTGAAATTGGGTTCCCGGTTATCGCCTTATTGTATTCATCACTCCTATCCGTATCATCATGATCGCAATCGACGCCAGCAGCAGCGCCATGACCTTGGCGATACCTATGATACCTCCCTTGCCGACAACATTAAAAATACGCTCTGCATTAATCAGGGTGATCCAGACGATAAAAAGATTGAGCACAAGCGCGACAAGTGTAGGAAAAACCCCATAGTGGTCTGCGAGCAGTAGAATATTTGTAAGCACGGCAGGCCCTACGATCAGGGGAACACCTATAGGGACCACGCCGACCTTGATATCCGGCTTCATCCGTTCCTCGCCGCTGTGCACAAGGTCGCGCACCGCAAATACAAGGAGCACAATGCCTCCCGCTATCTTGAAATCATCCGGCGTTATTCCAAGTATCCTGAAAATAAGCTCCCCAAGGGCTATAAAGAGAAAACTCACAATAATGGCGGTCAGGATGGAATCCCTGATGACGACTTTCTTTTTCAGTTTTGCCATTTCCCTTGTCAAAGAAATGAAAATAGGCAGCAGCATGAAGATATTCGTGGCAACAAAGAGGGGGATAAAAGTATTGGGCAATATTCTGATTATGTCTTCCATAAATTCAATTATACCTCAGAAAATAAAGTTTAACCTAAATGTTGCAAAAGACATTCCGAACTTGAAAGGTCCCGAAAGCTTTCAGGATTCATCATGCCTGCCTTTCATTTTACACAACTGATGAGTTTAAGTATCCTACGGAAGCATTCTATTTGACAGCCTCTTGCATTTCAGTTAAATTACAGTGAATGTTTTTTGAAAGAATGGAGGCATTATGAAAACGTTTTATCTTTCGATGATCGGCTTCTTTTGTTTTTTATCCGTTGCCTGGGGCGTTGAAACCCTGCAGCTCAGATCAGGTGAGACGATAACAGGCACTATTGAATCGGCATCTTCAACCGAGAATCGGTCTTTTTATGGAGAGGCCGGCGACAGAGTAGTGATATGCGCAATAAAGTCTTCCGGCTCAATGTCAGGCGCATATTTAAAACTTTATGATAAGGACGGTTCGGTTGAAAGTCAAAATTCCGGGAGTACGGGCATCGATCATCAGCTCAAGAAAACCGGTTTGTATACGCTGTCCGTGGAAGCAAACGCCCATAGCGGGACGGGGGATTATTCGCTGACATTTCAGAAGATTCCCGGTCCGATATCCGCTCCCGGGGATTTGGACGGAGGCACTATGATTCCCGGCACGAACTATTCGGGGACAATCAATGATAAATCGGATTTCGATGCTTTCCAGTTTTATGGAGAGAAAGGCGATGTCGTAAAAGTTTACGCGCTGAAAAAATCCGGCAATATGACCGCCATGTATATAAAGCTCTATCCGGCAGACGGAGAAGCCGCGGAAAGTGAGAACCTCGGAAGCTACGGCATTGATCATATCCTCGAAAAAACCGGTTTATACACTGTAATAGTTGAAGCTGATAATCATAGCGGGACAGGCAAGTACGAAATTGTATTCATCAAAACTCCTGCTACCGTCCAGTACGGCATTTACAATCAGGTCCCCGATAACGGCGATATCATAACTGACGATAATGGCTCGTTCTCCTGGTACCCGTTAGCCGGCATAACCGGATACGACGTATTTTTCGGAGAAGATGTAACAGGACCCCTCGTTAAAATAGGGAGCAATCTGTTGTCATCTTCAATGGTTTCCCCGGAGATGGAAGACGGGAACATATATTACTGGCGCGTCATAGCCCACACTTCGTCAGGAGATATAAAAGGACCTTATGTATGGTTTCAGTATGATAAGGATACGGATCCGCCCGTAGACGGTACCTTCAGCGCAGTCCCGGGAAGCAATCAGGTATCGTTAAGCTGGTCGGGTTTCACTGATGCTGAGAGCGGCATCAAAAGCTATAAACTCGTGTATAATACCGGCGGGTACCCGGCATCCTGCTCCGACGGCACACAGGCATATTCCGGCACTAACAAAGCCTATATCCATAAAGGGCTTGATAATAATACGACTTACTATTACCGTCTTTGCGCAAAAGATAACGCAGGCAATATCTCAACCGGCGTGACGAGCTCGGCAACGCCCTCCCTATCATCGGGACCCGACCTTACCGGAACATGGACATCTCTCGTACAGACCTGCCGCAACTCCGGCAAAAGCTTTAAATGCAAAATCAAGGGGAAACTCTCCGTTTGGAACACAGGGCAGCAGGAAGCCAAATCTTCCTTCGTCAGCTACTACCTTTCGGATAACAGCGCCTTTGAGAGCAGTGATACATTTCTAAAACAGACATCTACAGGAAAGATCAAAGCCGGAAAAAGCAAAAACACATCCATCAGTTATAGTTTCAAGCCCGGAGACAGTGCTACGGGCAAATATATTATCGCAGTGATCGACGCCGGCAATACTGTTGCGGAACCCGATGAAACCAACAACAATATAAGCTTCGGCCCGTTGCCGTAAACAGACTCCCAATAATTATAATTGTTGCAATGGCAACCGAGGATATAGTATTTGAGCGGTTTTTTTTGCCGATAGTCAAATACGGTATTTGAAAATAAAGGGGCAAAAGCCTCGCAGGGAGGAACGACCGAGAATGTCCGCCTCAGGCGGATTCGCCGAGGAGAAAGCGAAAATACTCTATCCTCGGTTCAAGCTGTGAGATAATCCGTGTTAACCTTTGCAGTAAGTGAAGATAAAAATATATGGCTCAGAGAGCGGATGGAGGAACTCGGCATATTTGAGAAGGACATCGCGGAGAAATTTGTCCGTTCCTCCGGCCACGGAGGACAGAACGTAAACAAAACATCAACGTGTGTTTATCTTAAACATGTCCCTACCGGCATCGAAGTGAAATGCATGAAGGACCGGAGCCAGTCCATCAACCGTTTCCTTGCCCGCAGAGAGTTGGTGAAAAAAATAGAAGGATTATCAGGACAATCAACTTCCGGTGACACAAAAATAGAGAAGATACGGAAGCAGAAGGCAAAGAGCAAAAAGAGGTCCCGGTTGAAGCATGAAAATATATTGGCGCCGAATCAAGCGCCGGCAGGTTAATATGGACCAATTTTTACCGCGTTTAAATAAAATCAGGGGAGAATGATTTATGGATGGGACTAAACGCTCCGATATAAGACCGGGATTACATGTTTCAATCGTTTTGAAGAAAGACCAGCAGACAGGCAAACTGACGGAAGGAATCGTCAAAAATATTTTAACGAATTCGCCTGCACATCCACACGGGATCAAAGTCCGCCTTGAGAGCGGAGAAGTGGGACGCGTAAAAAAGATATTTATTTAGTGTCACCAGCTTCCGCCTCCACCACCGCCGAAGCCGCCGCCTGAGGACCCTCCGCCGCCGAAACCACCACCTCCGCCGCCGCTGATGCCGCTTCCTCTTGGCGCCGAATACATGGCCGAGCCAAGACTTGAGGTTGCCGAACT
>JBAZWR010000142.1:5357-6922 GCA_041660325.1 Thermodesulfovibrionales bacterium
GCGGAGAAGTGGGACGCGTAAAAAAAATAGGATAGAATTTTTGGAGTTGAAGATATTTTGACGGGCAAAAAGATGAAAAAATCCGAAAGAGTGAAGTGCCGGGATGTTTTTGACTGTAAGAATGAACAATGCCCTGCTTTCCAATCAAAGAATTACAGGTGCTGGATAACTTCGGGGTCGCATCAACGGGAGGCGAATCATGACCAGGTACCATGTAAAACAGCATCATGCCTTGATTGCGAAGTGTTTAAAGCTAACATAGATGCGGCCGCAAGAAAAGAGGTCGTCGGCATTGTCAATAAACTGTTCAGGAAGTTCATGACGGACATTGAAAACAAAGACAGGGAACTGGAAAGCATAAGCATGGAGCTGGCTTTAAGCCTGTCCGAGGTGTTCGAGGCTTTGAAAAGGATTGCATCAGGTGATCCCACGGTAAGAATATCCGAGTCCTCGGATATCGAATTGATAAGCAAATTAAAACATATGGTCAATCTGACTGCAGAAGAAATCGGAGAAATCGTTGACCTGTCTCATGGTATTGCAATAGGGATAGCTGAACACTTTGATGTATTGCACAGAGTATCACGGGGCGAACTGGATGCCAGGGTGAGCGGCGGCTCGGACATAGAACTCATGGAATCCCTGAAGAAGGTCACTAATGAGATGATAGAAAGCATTTCCAGAGAGATCACGGAACGCAGAGATGCCCAGATGGCTTTACAGAAGTCCCGTGAAGAACTTGAGCAGCGGGTCCGGGAGCGCACGGCTGAACTCTCAGTTATAAACGACCGGCTGAAAGAAGAAATAGAAGACCGCAAGCTGGCTGAGGAAGAAGTGCAGAACCTCAACATTGAGCTTAGCCGGAAAGTCGCCGAACTTGTGGAAGCCAATAAGGAATTAGATGCTTTCAATTACACTGTTTCTCACGATCTCAAGGCCCCGCTGATCGTAATTGGAGGGTTTGTCCGACGGCTACTGAAAATCCATGCCGACAACCTTGGTATCGGCCGCGAAGAAATGCTTGCCATTATACTGAAAAATACTCAAAAAATGGAAAGGCTGATTCAAGATCTGCTTGCTTTTTCACGGGCAGGCCGGCAGCAGATGAAAGAAGAAAATATTGACATGAAAAGTCTTGCGGCATCCGCGATAGATGAGCTTAAACCGCTTTCAGATGGGAGAAGAATCGCGGTTGATATAAGTGACCTTCCTCCCTCATTCGGGGATATGGCATTGATCAAACAGGTTTTTATCAATCTTCTTTCGAATGCCATAAAATTCACGGGAACAAAGAACAAATCAGTGATTGAAGTCGGGTGCCGGGTTGAAGGTGATGAAAATGTCTATTATGTGAAGGACAACGGTATTGGGTTTGATCCCGATGTTGCACATAAATTGTTTTCCCTGTTCCATCGTCTGCCCGGCGCAGGGGAATTTGAAGGAACAGGGGTCGGACTTTCGATTGTCCAGCGTATTATCAACCGTCATGGTGGGCGGGTGTGGGCTGAAGGCAAAGTGGATAAAGGAACAATAGTCTATTTTTCCTTACCGAAAAAAACGCCCGG
>JBAZWR010000143.1:0-6891 GCA_041660325.1 Thermodesulfovibrionales bacterium
GGAGGAACGGTGTCAGGAGATCGCAATCGGTTTCATGAAAGAACTGCCCCGCCTGAGGATGTTGCTCGGCAAAGATATCCGCGCCGCCCATGAAGGCGACCCTGCCGCAAAAAGCTATGATGAAATTATATTCAGCTATCCGGGGCTCTTTGCCATAACCGTATACCGTATAGCGCATGAGATTTACAAACAGAAAGTATCTCTGATCCCGCGCATCATGACGGAGTATGCCCACAGCCGGACCGGAATCGATATCCACCCGGGCGCCCGAATCGGCGAGAGTTTTTTTATCGACCATGGGACCGGAGTAGTTATTGGAGAGACAACGGAAATTGGACAACGTGTGAGGCTCTATCAGGGCGTGACCCTTGGCGCGTTGTCGTTGCCAAAAGACGCGGTAGAAAAACTGAGGAATGAAAAACGTCATCCAACGATTGAGGATGATGCGATTATTTATGCCGGTGTTACTATTTTAGGCGGTGAGACGGTCATAGGAGCCCGGTCTGTTATCGGTGGAAACATATGGCTTACCGCTTCAGTGCCCCCGGATACAAAAGTGTTTCTGAAAAAACCGGAGCTAATTTATAAGTAAACCTTTCAAGTTGCATAATTTGAAAGGCGGATATGATAAAAAAACATTTAGAATGCGACAAAAGATAATCCATATACACCTGACGGCACTTTAAACCTAAAGTGCCTTTCAGATAGATGTATATCGAACATTGTTAATAGTGCATTAAGGAGTCGCCTAAAAGCTTTTTTATCATATCCGCCTTTCAAATAAAAGAATATGGCTTACAACGTTAAGTTACTTTATGTCAATAATTTATACTGATATCACAAAAACAATAGGATCAACACCTCTGGTGAGGCTGGACCGGATTGCTCAGGGGCTGCCTGCCGCTATCCTCGCAAAGCTGGAGATGAAGAATCCCCTTGGAAGCGTCAAAGACCGAATCGGGCTTGCCATGATTGAAGCCGCGGAAGCAAAGGGTCTTATCAACAAAGATACGGTCATTATAGAGCCGACAAGCGGGAATACCGGCATTGCCCTTGCATTCGTATGCGCCGTCAGAAAATATCGCCTGATCCTTACTATGCCTGAGACCATGAGCATTGAAAGGCGGAAACTCCTCAAGCACCTTGGCGCTGAACTGGTCCTTACACCGGGAAGCGAAGGGATGAAAGGGGCCATTAATAAGGCAAAGGAAATTGTCTCCCGGACACGGAATGCCTATATGCCCGATCAGTTCGGCAATCCGGCAAACCCCGAAATCCACCGAAAGACAACTGCGGAAGAGATATGGCAAGACACTGACGGCGGCGTAGACTTCCTCGTCGCCGGAGTAGGAACAGGCGGTACTATTACAGGCGTATCAGAGGCAATAAAGGAGCGGAAGCCTTCCTTTAAGTCTGTTGCTGTTGAGCCTGCCGACTCTCCTGTGCTGTCCGGGGGCAAGCCGGGTCCTCACAAAATTCAGGGTATAGGCGCAGGCTTTATTCCGACAATATTGAATACTAATATTATCGATGAGATCATTACGGTAACCAACGATCAGGCATTTGAAACCGCGAGAGCCATAGCTAAAAGCGAAGGTATTTTGTGCGGCATCTCCTCCGGCGCAGCCGTCCGGGCAGCTCTTCAGATAGCCGGCAGGCCGGAAAACAAAGGCAAACAGATTGTAGTTATTTTACCCAGCACCGGCGAGCGGTATTTGAGTACGGATTTATTTAAGGAATCATAGCAAATCAAAAGCGATATGAATGGAAGATAATCAGATAGAGATTGATATAGATCTTTGCACAGGCTGCGGCTTATGCGTCACTGTTTGCCCGACAGGAACCATCTCACTTATAGAAGGGAAAGCGACTGTTTCAGGAGAGGAATCGATCTCTTGCGGACATTGCGAGGCAGTATGTCCGCTGAAAGCGGTACATGTTAAGGTTATTGACGAAGAGATGTCACAGTATAAGACTTTTACCACGGAGAAACACTGGCTTTCTCCTGGAAAGTACAATACTTCCCTCCTGGTACGGCTCATGGCCTCGCGCCGCTCCTGCCGTCACTTCACCGACCAGCCCGTTGAAAGGGCTGTGCTCGAAGACCTCGTGAAGATCGGCATTACTGCGCCGTCCGGAACAAACAGTCAGTCCTGGACCTTTACCATTCTGCCTACAAGGAAGGCAGTGACGGCTTTTGCAGAGAGCGTCGCATGCTTTTTCGGCAGATTGAACAAAACTGCGGAAAAGACTCTGCTTCGCCTCTTACTCAAGCTGACCGGCAAAGGAGAACTCGATGCCTATTACCGAGGTTATTACCGGAAGGTGAAAGAGGCGCTTGAAGAATGGTATGAATCGGGTAAAGACCGACTTTTTCACGGCAGCACAGCTGTTATGATTATCGGATCCAAACCGGGAGCAACCAGCCCGGCTGAGGACGCGTTGCTCGCAACACAGAATATACTGCTCGCAGCCCATAGTATGGGACTCGGCTCATGTCTCATCGGGTTTGCCGTTACAGCGATGAAGAAAGATCCTTCGATCCAAAGGTCTGTCGGAATTCCTGCAGAAGAGGAAATTCACGCAGTTATCGCCCTCGGGTACCCGGACGAAGTCTATCAGCGGATAGCCGGGCGCAAAAAAGTGACGCCGCGATATTTCGAGGTATAACAGAGTCTGTCGGGAAGGTTTGATTTTTTCCTGCAGGGAAAGCGCTTTCCCGACGTTTCTGTTTTGTCGGAAAGGCTTCCCATTTAAGACCGTTTAGATTTAGATAAGATGCAATTTATTCCAGGGTCTTCCTTTTGTACTTTAGATACAAAGCTTCAATCTTATTTCCGGCCAAAGGGTTTTTCTAAGAAACTGCAAACTATTAGCTGAGATGTTTACTGACTAATTTAGTCATCTCGAACATTGAGACTTGCTTCTTCCCGTCGAATACCGCCAAGAGGTTCTCATCGGCATTGATATTCCTCTTGTTCTCTGCATCCTGGAGATTATGCTTCTTTATATATTCCCATAGCTTCTTGGTCATTTCCGACCTTGGAAGAGGTTCCTTCCCCACTATCTTAGCCAGCGCCTCGCTGGGTTTCATAGCCTTCATAAATGCCGAGTTAGAGGTCACAGCTTTTTTCTTCTTTTCTGCCATCATGCTTCTCCTTATGTTTACGGATTTATAGTCTTAATTCCCGAGTCTCAGGATACACGCTTCTTAAAGTATACACTAATTCGCCAAATCCGGATAATCTTACATTGAGCGGGTGGGCTACATTCGATCCATCAGAGAACTCCAAATGCGCCGGTTACTGGGGATACGGCTGACCGGTTCATGTTATGCAAATTGACGGTAAAACGCAAAAATTCCATTGGCGTAGTGTGCGGAGTTATTTTCGAAATCGACTGTGTCGATGTTCGAATAAGCGTCATTCCGCAACTTCGCAACGGAATGACGCTTATTCGGAATAAACAAAGACTTTCCATTAACGTGTAAATTCTACACGCTCTCAATAGTTAAATCTATCCTCTGAGAATTTCCTTAAGAAATGATCCTATAGGTTACAAACTATTTTTTCTTATGAGTTGCACAGAATTTCGATTTCCCGGTTATGGAATTCTTACATTGTTTTCCTTCTTTGGTTTTTGCAGCACACTTTGCCTTTTTTTCCATTTTCATGTTCCCCCTTCTTTTTTTAATAGATTAAATCTATTGTTCACAGTATATCATAAATTGCTTCTATTAGTTTGTTTCCATAATTAATGAGTTCAATTTTTTTAAACAACTATTGTTGTAGGCGAGATTATTAACCTTTCCAACGAGGAAGCCGCGCAATTCGTTTTCGACAATGACCCATAAGTCCGGTTCGTCTGACAGATTTAATATATTACACGGAGCGTAATCCTATGGCGAAGATAAAAAGTGTTTTTTTACTCTATGCTTTTCTTGACGGGTTTAAGGGGGACGATGATGGTTGCTTTTGTGCCGAGGCCGGGTTTTGATGTAAACTTGAAGTGGCCTCCCAGGTACTTTAAGCGCTCATGGATGGTAAAGAGGCCGAAGCTGCCGGTTGTTTTTGCATAGGGGTCGATCTTTGTGGTATCGACGCCGATTCCGTCGTCTTCGACATCAATTTGCATGTTTTTATAATCTCTCTGTATGGAGACTTTGACATTCCGCGCCTTTGCATGTCTTGCAACATTTATCATCAGTTCGCGCACTGCCTGATAGAGTAGAATGCGGGTTTCATCCGAGAGGGGCTTGGGTCTCAGATCATCCTCAAAACGAAACACTAACCCGAGCTGTTTTTGAAACTGATAGCCGAGCCATTTGAGAGCCGCTTCCAGACCTTCCTCATAGAGAATCGGCGTGCCGAGCTGGAATGTCAGGGACTTTGTATATTCTATAGTCTGCTCCATAAGGTCGAGTATTTCATCCGTGGAGATTTTAAAATTCTCGAAAGCGGCGGATTCTCTTAAAGCCTCAAGTTTACTCTTGCAATAGAACAAGGTCTGTCCGATATAATCGTTTAATTCCGTTGCAATACAGCGTCTCTGCCTCTCCTCAACCAATAACAATTCGGACGCCAGGGAACGAAGCTCTTCCTGGTATGAAATGAGTTCTTTCTCCGCCTGCTTGAGTTCGGTAATGTCGGTAAAGATTCCGAAACTGCCGCTAAACTGATTATGCTCGTCAAAAAGAGGTCTTGGTGAAACCAAGGCATGAACTTTGGTGTCGTCTTTTCGAATTAAAGTGATTTCATATGGCGTTGCATTACCCTTCATGCGTCCGTCCCAATGCTTTGCAAATAAACGCTGGTTGTCCTTGTCCATTAATATCATCAACTCATAACCGATAAGTTCATCCCTGCGGTAGCCCGTCATGGTGCAAAATTGATTATTAACAAAGGTGATAATGCTGTTTTTGTCTATCATGAAAAGGCCTTCGCTCATGGTCTCTATCAAAGTGCGGTGATGCTCTTCACTGTGCCGCAAAGCTTCTTCAGCCCGTCTGCGTTCGACTATCTCCTGCTGAAGCTTTTCGTTCGCGATGGTAAGTTCGGCAGTGCGTTCTTCTACCCGTCCTTCCAGTTCACCATGGGCTTTCTGCAGCGCGGTCTCCACCCGTTTGCGTTTTGTGATTTCCTTTGCTATGTTCCCTATGGTCTCATTGGTCACTCTTTTGAGGGCTTCCAGGAGTTCTACATCGGAATGGCCGATCGCCCTGGCTTTAAGATCGCCCCTTGATACCTTGTGCAGCACGTCAAAATGCTCGGCCAGACCTATGGCAATCTCGTGAGACTGATCAACGATCACGCCTATTTCTACGGCTGTAAGGTTGATTATGTGTTTTAATTTGCCGATTAATTCGACCCTTGACGCCTCGGGTATTCTTACGGTAGGGTCTCCCGAAGATATCTTTTTTAATGCCTCGAAAACCTCGGAGAGGCCAAGGGCGAGCTCCATGCTCATGTCTTCCAGTTCCTTGTCCCTCTCGATAATAATCCTGCTGAATTCTTTCACCTGCTTATTGATAACCTTGAGGGTGGCTTTCATTGCGTCAACATCCCTGTTGGCTTTTAAGACTTCGCAGTCAAGGCACATCTCGATTTTATCTAAAAATTTGCCCTGAATCTCATCCCTGCAATGGGTCCCGGAAAAAAGCCAGCATTTCAGATCGGAAGATTTATAGGCGGGACATTCGGTTTTATTGCACTGAAAAGCTTCCCAGCATTTCATATTATCCGTATTTTTGTGTTTCAAAAAATTTGCTCTCCCCTTTAAATATCTTTGTAAACACCCAAAGCACGTTAATTCTTATATTATCATTTTAGATTAATTTTTAGGGATTGTCTGCAAAATAAACGGTTTAATTTCCCCGATTCAGGATAATTTGATTTTAAGTATGGTAGAATTTTATTTATGGACATACATCACCTAAGGGTTTTTGCCTCGGTTTTTAAGAACAGGAGCTTTTCAAAGGCGTCGGAGGAGCTTCATCTTACCCAGCCTACCATAAGCAACCATATCAAGGCGCTTGAGGACGAATTTGAATGCAAATTGTTTGACAGACTCGGCAGAACGATCCTCCCTACCAAAGAGGCCGAGGTATTATACAGCCATTCGATGGAACTTATCGAAAGGACGAATAATCTGAGAGAAGCAGTCGGTCTGATTAAGAAGGATATATCGGGAAAGCTGATCATCGGCGCAAGCACTATACCCGGAGTTTACCTGTTACCGGGATTTATGTCCGAATTCCGAAAGAAATTCCCTTCTATCTCGTTTCAGATCCTTATCTCCGATTCAAAAGGGATCATCGAGAATATATCGAGACACGAACTGCTTTTAGGGATCGTGGGAGCAAAGCTCGGGAATGAGCATATAAAATATATGCCTTTTATAGAGGATGAGCTGATAGTTGTTTCTTCGCCGCATCTTTCAAAGAACCGGATGATGACATTGCAAGAGCTGCTCAAGTTCCCTATGGTCCTGCGTGAAGAAGGATCGGGCACAAGGAAGGAAACGGAAAAGTTTCTGGCAAATAAAGGGATTTCTCTTGAAAATGTTCATATCTCAGGCGTCTTTGGTTCTACCGATGCAATAAAGCAGGCGGTCAAGGCAGGGCTTGGAGTTTCCATCCTTTCAAAATTTTCAGTGGCCGATGAATTAAAGTACAAAATCCTCGAAGAGATAAAACTCACCGACATACAGATGAAGCGAAGATTCTATATTGTGACCCACAAAAAGCGGACTCTGCCCAGGTTGTATGAAACGTTTCTGAATTATATTGTTGCCGAGTCAAAGAACTTCTAACCCAAACATTTCTATCAGCTTCAGATCATCTTCTGGACTTCTGCCGTGGGTGGTAAGATAATTACCGGTAATCATACCGTC
>JBAZWR010000144.1:0-6814 GCA_041660325.1 Thermodesulfovibrionales bacterium
GGAGCGAAGCTCCGCCCAAGGATTTAAAGGGTTTCCGACCGCTTCGCGGTTTTGGAGGGTGAGGTTCGAGCCGAAGATTTTTTGGAGGGAGATTTTTTTGGAGGGGAGGTCGTTCATTTTCGCAATTTCATCCAGTAATAATGAGTCTTTTATCCATTCGCGTGTCGGTTCGATCCACGCGGAGGGTGTTCGTAAAAGACGCTGTATTTTTTCTTCAACAGACTTTTTCTCGGACATAAGCGAGCGACGGCGTTTTAGATAGTCCTCTCGTTCAATATCTTGCGCGACATACACATCTGTAAGTCTGGCGAGATTTTTTGAAATGTTTTGTTCTTCTTCTCGCAATTCCAATACTGCTTCATTTGCACGATGTTTATTATTTTGTTCTTCAATATCCAACATTTCAAAAAGTTTTGTTGCTAATTCTTTCGGCATAATATATTCGTTCAATTTTGCCGAAAGTTGTCGCTCCAATTCTTCTCCTCTTATGCACGGTTCAAAACATTTTTGTGTTTTGGATTTTTTTGAACAATGATAATAAGTGTAAAAATGTTTTGTGCCGTTCTTTTGTGTCTTTATACGATTTTCCCCCGTTATGCTCATACCGCAAGAGTCACATTTTAACAATCCGCAAAGTGGTCTTGAATTGGTTGTATGATCGGGTCTACGATTTCTACTTTGCAAAACAGTATTTGCTTTATCAAAAAGTTCTTTAGAAATAATCGTTTCGTGTATTCCCTCATAAATTTCTCCTGCATGGCGAAAATGTCCGTAATAAATTGGATTTGTAATGATTGCCGATATTCTTGAAATATTACAACGATTATTTTGTCTTGATTTTATTCCATTTTTTTCTAAAAATTCGGCAACATTTTTTAGATTAACTTTACCTGACGCATAAATTTCAAATAATTTTCTTACAATTTTTGCATTTTTATTATGCAATTCTATTTTCTTGATTGCGGGATTGTTAATATACCCTATCGGAGCCATGCCTGGAAATTCTCCACGGCGTGCTTTTTGTCGCAAACCGCGTGCGGTGTTTTCACTGAGTTGTCTGACATATTCATTCGCCATTCCTAATTCCACGGACATCATTAACACATTGTCATTTGGATAATGACTTTGTCCGTGTGTTTGAATATGTTGGATTATTCCTTGCTGCAAAAGCCATTGAATTTTTCCGCTATCCACAGGATTACGAGATAAGCGGTCAATTTTCCAGCAAATAATTCCTTGTGCTTCGCCGTTTTGAATACGTGAAAGCATAGTATTAAAAATAGGGCGACCGGGAATTTTTGCGGAACGTTTTTCTATAAATTCGTCAATAATATAAATATTTTCCCGCTTTGCGAGTTCTCGGAGTTCGGCAAGTTGTCCTTCAATAGAAAGGATTTGTTTGTCCTCAACATCAGTGCTTTTGCGAGCATATAAAAAGTATTTAAGCATGGTTCTATTATACCATAACCCATAGTTAAAAGCGCAAGGAAAAGTTATAATGTTATCAACATGAATGAAGAAGCGAAAAAACTCGGCAAAAACTTAAAACGCATAAGAACAAAAAAAGGTATATCGCAAGGTGATATAGTAAAAATCTTAGATATGCCAAAAAGTTTTGTCAGCAGTATAGAAAATGGGAAAACAAATCCCACTCTTTCGACGATTGCAAAAATAGCAAAAGCAATCGGCGTTTCTGTTAGTGAGTTGATGAAATAATAATGGAGTGAGTCTAACACGCGTACGGGTGGGTGGGGCAAGTGTTATTTAATTCTGTACGACCTCCCCTCTAAAAAAATCTTCCCTCCAAAAATCTTTGGCTTTTGAATTTTTGAACCTCACCCTCCAAAACCGCGAAGCGGTCGGAAACCCTTTAAATCCTTGGGCGGAATTAAGTATACGCTTCACGTTTTTCTTTTCTTCAATATATTTTCTACGCTCTACTAATGTGATAATTTTAATGAATTCAAAAATGGACTCGGAAAATGAAAACAAAAGTTTGGGAATTTGGATTTTCATTTTCCTCGACTTTAGTCTTTTGGCGGGAATTTAAATTCTGCCCGCAGGAAGGGTTTGGGAGGGAATGCGGGCTATTTCCAAAATCACTTTTAGATTAAATTGGCACGTTTCTTTAATTTGTAAGTATTTCCATGACCAAGCAATCCCCTATATGAGCTTATAGTCTGTGGCTTCGGATACCCTTTTAATTTTCTTAAAATCTTTCTTTTTGTGGTTGTTCTAATTTGTCTATAATATGGAAAATGAACCCAACCCAAAAAATCTACTCCCGAAGCGTATGTTTTTATATATACTTTATTCTCGTGAAGTTTTAATTTTAATTTTTTATTTAAAAATTTTTCCATTTTTAAAAGTAATAATTCTAAATAATTTTTATTATCTGAAAAAATTGCAAAATCATCGGCATAACGAAGATAATATTTTGCTCGAAGTTCTTGTTTTACAAACATATCAAATTCGTGCATATAAACATTTACAAACAATTGCGACGTTAAATTTCCGAGAGGTAGTCCTATCCCGATCTCTGTCGTATGAAAACTTGAAACAACTTCTTTAATCAACCAATGTATTTCTTTATCTTCAATATGTCGCTCAAGGATTTTATATAAAATTTCATGATTAATGCTAGCAAAGAATTTTTTTATATCCCCTTTTAATACAAAACAGGTTCTTGTATTATTTTTTGATACTTTTCTCGCAAAATCTCTAAATCTATTTAACGCCCGATGTGTGCCTTTGTTTTTTCTGCAAGAATATGAGTCATAAATAAAACGCTCGTCAAAATATGGATAGAGTCCTTTGTAAATTAAATGATGCACAAATCTGTCTCGCACGGTCGCTTTGTGAATATTTCTCGGTTTTGGATCAGAAATATTAAATGCCGAATACTCGCCGTGTTTATATGTTCTTGTTTCAAGAAATTTATGCAAGTCAGTTATATTTTCTGAAAGTTTTAATTGGAAAATTATTACGTCTTTTTTATTTCGTTTGCCTTTAAGAAAACGCTCCCAAGTTGAAATCAGATTTTCGATTGATATGATATTGTTATATTTATGAATAAACATAATAAAACAATCGTTTACCCCCCCCCCCGCACAAGCACCGCTTGTGCTTGTGCGGACCAAAGAGTCTTACAAAGTTTGGCATAAACATCTGATAAATGTTTCTAAAATAGACAGGCACACTATCGGCATTAAAATTGACGGCATTTTCCTATCTTTACTTGAAACAATTTTCAGAGCAACTTTTGCCTGTGATAAATTTGAAAAATTGTCGCTCGTATCTCAAGCCATCGGTAAAAATGATTTGCTAAAATTCTTTTTACAAATTGGCTGGGAACAAAAAGTGCTTGATCACGCAATTTACGGAAATATTATTATCCAACTAGACGAGATCGGGCGAATGCTCGGGGGTTGGAAAAAGAGTCTGCAAGATAAAACTCCCACCAATAAATAGTGGGAGAAACTATATGAGTCGCAGAAGCAAAGGAGCACGTTGTTGTCATCCCAATCATTCTCGAAATAGCCAAGATTGAACTTGAAGTCCCCGTCAGTGTTGGCATTCACGTTCGGCACCCTGTGGTTGCCGTCAGCGTGGAAACGCGCAAGCAACGTACGAAAAATTATCTATTCCACCACATGCAACGCCAGTCGCATATTGTATTTTATTTGGGATTTAAAAATCCGCCAATTTTTCGCACCGACTTATTTTGTTTTTTCATAAAAGGATGCTCTCATTCACAAGGCTTGCCCGATGAACCTCTCACATTTCCTTTGACGAGAAATTGATGTCATGAAGTCGTAACCGCATGCTCATCGTTTTCCTTTTTCATTATATATTAAAAATTAAATTACGCATAAAAAAAGACCCCCGCTAAAAAGCAAAGGGTCTAAGAAATTAAAAACTCGCACAAAGGAACAAAGTATCACAGGACTATAAGTCGCAGAAGCAAAGGAGCACGCTGTGGCCAGCCCAAGCACGCTCGAAATCGCCAAGATCGAACCTGAAGTCCCCGTCAGTGTCGGCATCCACGACCGGCACCCTGCGGCGGCCGTCAGCGTCTTTCCAGAGACGGTCTTTCTCATCGAATGAACAATACCAGTAACCTTTTGGCAACTGATTGCGTTTCTGGTCAAACACGAGTGAAGCTCCTTGCGCGCCGACATGAATGGCTTTTTTACTTGCCAAAAATTTCATCCGGTCTTCGGAAGTGGTACTTCCTGGTGCAATCTGTTTAAAAGTACGAAGCCATAACTTGTCACCCGGTTTCAAAATACGGGTCGGGTTCGAAAAATGTTTGTCGGTGATATCATCATTGTAATAGTAAAACTTTTCACCGTTTTTCCCCTTAAACATTTTCAGTTGCTTCTCATGCACGTAATCATCTGGCACCGTAACAATTCCCAAATCTACAAGCAATTCAAAACGCTTGTCGGCAGTTGAACAATCCTGAATTAAATTCAGCAAACCTTTTGCGAATTCAGGATTTTCATTTAAGAACTGAGCGGAACCATTGGCTCCATCTGTGAGCTCAGCTTTGTCATACATTGCCCGGAATATATCCGTGGCTTTACGACCCTTGGGGTCATTTGACGTAGTCAACTTTTCAGTCGGTATCATCTTTATTATTTTTTAAAAGAGCCTACTCTGTTATCGCTTTTCGGCATCCGCGATATTTTGTATTTATTATATCATATCTCTATAAAAAAGCAAGGTTAAAATGAAAAATAAAAAAAAGACCCAGTGCAAAAGCAAAGGGTCAAAAAATGCCTATATTTAAGCTTATTTTCCCAATTTCTCTGGGAGCAATTCTATGCACGCGAATGGGTTGGGGTGGGTCAAGTGCATTTGTATTTGCGCCTCGGGCATTTCCGCTAGGGTGTCCATGACTAAAGGACGAGTGCCTGTGTGTATTGAAATGAGTAATCTAAAAGCGAAAGCGACACAATAAACGTAGATATGAAAACGAGAAGAGGGGTTGGCGTAACCGCTGGGGAGAGGAAACCTTCCTCTCCCCAAAATGCTGGGTGCTTGCCTTTTAAGGCAAACGCACCCTATCCTACAATAGGCACTCGTAGCCCTAGCGGAATTGCCCGAGGCGGATGCCGAGGGTTTGATTCCCTTTAATCATGAACACCGAAATGATAGAATGAATGAGGCACAATATTGAGTTTTGAATTTCTGTGTGCGGGGCAGAATTTAAAATCTCGCCAAAAAACAACAGCCGAGGAAAAGCGAAATCCCTGTCCCCAAAACTTTTGTTTTCGCTTTTCCGAGTCCATTTTTAATAGTTTAATTCTTCTGGATTTTGTTCAAAATAGGTTCGAGCCTCGTTTAATAACCCCGCAGAAATATTACTTAAATATTACTTCGCTTAAAGTTGTGGTATTATTTAGGTATGAAAAAAATAAGAGTATTTCTTTTAGTTTTAATTATTATTGGTGTTGGCTTATTGGTCACTCAAAAAATATGGGTGCCAAAAATTGTAGATAAAATATTAAAATCTGAAAATATAATTATTTCAGCACCTCTATCCGAAACTGTCATTCAAAATAAAGAAGTAGTTTTGAATAATATTCCTTTGGTATTGAGAGATAAATTAGATGATAAAAAAGTGATTCTTAAGCTAGATGATGGAAAAGAAAAAGTGTATGAAAACAATTATACAGAGGGATGGGCTACTTTTATGGTTTATGATTTTATTGGCTACAACAAAGATATAAATTCTTATGAAATAAGCCTTTCGAATTATGATGGCGGCATGACATACTTATTAGTTAATAAGAGTTCTGGAGATGAAATATATTTGCCAGGTGAAATAATAATTTCTCCCAATAAAGAAAAAATTTTTTCTTATGTTGCCAGTGAAAGTGCTGATATGAATAACGGATTTGCAATTGTAAATCTAAAAGATAGTCATTTCCAAAAAGAGCTAGAAATAAACTTAAATTGGTTTCCTGTAGCAGCAAATTGGGCAAGTGATACAGAATTAGAAATAACTAAAATAAGTTCTTTTGAAGATTTTCGTAGCTTCAATAACGCTGAAGTGTTGCCAGCTTCAGCTTCTAAAATTAGATACATCTATGTTAATAACAAATGGATTGAGAAAACATAATTAACTTTGTTCTATTCCAGTTCTAGTACATTCCATTAGGTTTGGTATAAAAATATATCTATTATGCTGTTGTATCGCAGTTCCCACTTCGTCCAATAAGTCGTGCAAAATATTACCAAAATAATGCCATAATTATATTTGTGGTATTATTTAGGTATGAAAAATTTTTTGAAAGAAAATAAGAAAAAAGTTTTGAATCATTCAAGTGAATATTTTTTAAATTGGGCAAAAGGTATAATTGGAACAACAATAAAGACACAAAAAGAACCACATGGAGACGAAGGTTTAGTTTATAAAATTAGCAGTAAAAAAGGTAATTATTTTTTGAAAATAAAAGTAAATTCTAATTTCTTAAAAGAGCGGGAAAGGCTTGAGTGGTTAAAAAATAAATTGCCTGTTCCTCGTGTTGTTGGTTTTGCAGAAAAAGATGGAGTAGGTGCAATTCTGCTTACTGCTCTTGAAGGAAAGAATTTAGCTGTTTTGTGTAAAGAATGGCCAGCTAAAAAAGTCATAGATAAACTTGTTGATGCTTTACATCAGTTTCATAAAGTTAATTCAGACGGGTGGCCATTTGAGGAGCCAGATTTAAAAAAGATTTTAGTACATGGAGATGCTTGTCTTCCTAATTTTATTTTTAATGGTGATTTATTTTCTGGCTATATTGATGTTGCTGATTCTAAACTT
>JBAZWR010000145.1:0-6798 GCA_041660325.1 Thermodesulfovibrionales bacterium
AAAAAGGAAAAGACACCGGAAAATATCTTGCTGAAATACTTTCCGTTTCCGGGAATGAATTCAAAGAGCATCTTTCGGGTATTTGTCCAAAAAAGGAATGTACAAGCCTGATTGAGTATATTATAAGGCCCGAACTCTGCACCATGTGCGGAGAATGTTTGGAAGTGTGTAAATATGATGCAATTCTCGGGGAAAAGAAAACGCCGTACCGGTCAGGATATCTTACGTTTGAAATAAGAAAGAAGAGATGTACAAATTGCGGCGAGTGCGTTAAAGTCTGCCCGACAGGAGCGATTGAGATTGTTACGGTTTCGGTTGAAGAATTGGTGAACGGGTAACTCATTAGTTGTACAAAACAAGGGTTCCGAAATCTTTCGGAAAAAACGCTGCAATGCAACAAAAGCATTTTATTTGCGATACACATGACTGCAATCTTATGGTTTATATAATATGGCGGAAGGCTTGCCGATCCCGAAAGATTTCGGGACCCTTGTCATTAAAGGTTTTCCGTTTGGTTTAATGAATAAAGTGTGAATTGCGGATTGATAAATGATGATTGACTAATAGTTTTTGATAAGGAGGATTAAATGGATAATCAGGTGAAGGTTACGATAGACGGTAAGGAGGTTGCAGTCCCTGCCGGTATTACCCTTATTGATGCCGCGGCGCATGCCGGAATTCACATACCGAATCTTTGTTATATAAAAGGGATGAAGGGTGTGGGCGCATGCAGATTGTGCCTTGTAGAAGTTGAAGGACTGAAGGCCCCGGTTATTGCCTGCAATACAAAAGTCAGGGAAGGTATGATTATAAATACCCGTACAGACAGGGTTCAGGAAGTAAGAAAGTTTGTCATCGATCTTATTCTGTCCATGCACCCGCTTGACTGTATGACCTGTACTAAGTCAGGCGTATGCAACCTTCAGCGGTATGCATATGAATTCGAGCTTAAAGAATCATCATTCGAAAGAAAAAAATTCGGCTATCCGGTTGATGCCGCAAATCCGTTTATCAAAAGGGAGCCGGATTACTGCATCCTCTGCGGCAGATGTGTAAGGGTCTGTAAAGAGCAGGGGACCGAGGTCCTCGATTTTATGGGGAGGGGCATTGAATTAAAGGTAGTTACTGCAAAAGATAAGCCATTACAGGAATCGGGATGCACTTTTTGTGGAAGCTGTGTTGACGCCTGCCCGGTGAACGCACTGCTTGAAGCGGACAGATGGAGGAAAGGCAGAGAATGGGAATACGAAAAACTTAATTCAGTGTGTCTGCTGTGCGGCTGTGGATGTGATATCACGGTAAGCACAAAAGATGGCCAGATCCGGAAGATTAATGCGGGAGCTCCAGCGGGGTCTGCTGATAAGTACCTTTGCGCTTATGGTAGGTTCGGGTTCGAAAGTATCGAGGGTGATTCACGTATTAAAACACCTTTAAAAAGGGTTGGCGGACAACTGAAAGATACTACATGGGAAGACGCCCTTTCGATTGTTGCCGGCAAACTGAAGGAGGCGGGCAACAATGCAGGTTTCATCAGCACGGCAGGCATTTTGAACGAAGATGCTATTAACCTTCAAAACCTTGCAAGGGATGTTGTAAAAACAAAGAACCTTGATACTACGCTGAGCCTCTATGGAGAGCCTGATTCGTTCATAAATTCACAGTCGGCAGACATTAATAAGGCCGACCTTATCATGCTTATAGGCCTTGACCCATCCCAGTGGGACAGGGTACTGCCTGCGCTTGATGCGGCGGTAAGACGGAGGGTAAACAGGGGTGCAAACCTTATAGTCATCAACGAAAAAGAGACAAAGATCGGTGAGGCTGCATCAAGCAACCTCACCGGTGATGTGCTATCCGTCCTTAAACGTATTGCAAAGGCGTTAATCGGAAAAGGACTAAAAGCCGATGAGAAACTGATTGGTTATGTGAAAAATGAAGAGGTTGATGAAGATACCGAAAAGGCTGCAACCCTTATTGCCGGAGCGAAGGAACCTCTGATATTCTCCGCGCCTTCCTTGTTCAAAGCATCGGCAAATATCGCTCTCCTCAAAGGGAAGATCATATCAGTCGGCCTTGAAAGCAACACAAGGGGTGTCGCCCTTATGGGATTGACAACTAAAGGTAAAACCTATAACCAAATGATGTCCGATGGGATGAAGGTCCTTTATGTTGTGGGGGAGGTCCCTGCAAGCAAAAGGCCGGATGTCGATTTCCTCGTTGTACAGAATTCATATATGACGGAACTTGCTCAACAGGCGGATGTGGTTCTTCCTTCGACGATGTATCTCGAATCCGCCGGGACGATTATAGATTATATGGGGAAGATGAAATACCTCCCGCAGGTGACGGAACCCCGAGGAGAATCAAAAAGCCACAGCCGTATATTTATTGAACTCGCCGGAGCAATGGGATCAACGATCAAGCGACCGAAGGAGTCGGAAGTAAAGAAGGCGTCAACTGTGAAAGCAAAACTTTCAGTTAGTCCGTTTGAAAAGAAAGAAGGACTTGATCTATCGCCTAAGGAGTTTATTGAATCCATCAACAACTGCGTCATAAAAAGCTCAAGGCTCCTATGGCTGACAACGGGAGTAAAGGAAGTAACGACCTAACCGGACAAGACGGATTTTTTTATTGAACCTTCCCTTGCCCTTCTTTGACGGAGGTGGAATAAAGTCCACTTTTGGCAAAGAATATTTAGGGGATGATAATCCACTGAAGTTCGATGTTTGATGCTATATAATCAACCGGATTCAGATTACTTCTTTTGGGTATGGCAGGTAAAACAGCCTCCTGAACCGCCTCCTCCGGCGAGCATAGTGGTGTAGTCCCACCTAAGGATGTCGGCATATGGGGTAGCATGAGCCGCATGACATGAGAGACACATGACAACGTCTGTCCCTGGAGTAACAATAGAACTGATAGAATCAAAGACAGTCTGCCTGGCAACAGGGGCCTCTATACTGTAGGCCGTATACGACAAATATTCACCGCTTGCCGGCAGGGAAACATCAGTCGGATGCCTTTTGAAGGGCGAGGAAGTCCCACCTATCTCAGTTACGTCATGAAATTGTCCATGGCATGTAGCACAGAACCCGCTTATTGTATGATTAGGAGGCTGTACACCACCGCTAAGATGACAAGTATTGGCACAACCTACATTCATAGGAGTACTTGCCCCATAGTACTCGTTATGACTATTAGTATCCTTGTTCTGCCACTTATCTGTTGTATTTTCAAGACCCTTTACACCTAATAAGAATCTGTAACTATTTGCTACGGTATCTGCAGTTTCACACTTACCATCTAAATTCTGATGGTGAGCACCCTTCAAAGCGGGAATTCCGGGTCCGTACGCTCCACCACGTTTACCATGGCAACCAATCTGTCCTGCGCAGGTAAGATTGGTATCTACAATAATGATATTGTGGCCTGTCTTAGGCATAAGACCTGGCGCCATGTTCAGTACGTCATCAGCCTTTCCGATGTCCTTTACATTATGCCCTGCGGTATTCTGATCAGCGGTTACCCGTGATTTAGCCCCTGTGATATATGCAAAATTCCCACCTGCTAAATCCGTAGCATCTGTGTGATAGACCTGTGGAATTTCACTTCCAGCTATGGTCACAATCTTACTCGCCGTTCCCATACCATGACACCCCAGACACGTACCCATAGTAAGTGCCGGAAGGGGGCCGGTAACTTTCCAAGGCTTGCCTGCAGCACCGTACATATCCACAGCTGCTCCATTCTGGCTGTTATGCATTGTATGGCAGTTGGCACAGGGACCGGTAATTTTTGCATCAGAAACGGTGTTTGACAAAAAATTGAATGCAAAAAAGAACAAAATAAGCATCAAATAACTAAAATAAGTTTTGTGTTTCATGTTGTATCCTCTCAATAAGTCTGCACCTGTTTAAATACTTTAACATTTGCTACTTTGGCGGTGTCAAGTCTTATTTTCTGAAAATTCTCATCAATGACTTTTTTTCGTCTTATTTGATAAACTCTTCTTCACGGGTATAATTCTCCGTTCTCTTTTAGAGATTGTTTTTCCATTAAGAATTATACCCTGATCTATATTTTCAGAATTGATGTTACACTATCGCTAATTGTATATATAATTGATGTATAATATTTCAAAAATGTTTTTGCATGAAATGGATGCAAGGATATCAAAGCATTCGAGATGGAAAAAAATGCTCCAAATCCCTTTTTATGAAAATATCACAAAAGAAGGTGTTCTTTTATGACTATTGAATCAAAGGATAAAAATTCCGTCAGCGACGTAAGAATGGAAGACGGAATCAACATTAAAATACCTGCTTTTGAAGGTCCCTTTGACCTCCTGCTGCATCTTATAAGGGAAAATAAGCTTGATATATATGATATCCCTATTGCCTTGATAACGGGCCGGTATCTGGAATACATCGGGATAATGAAAGAGCTTAATCTCGAGATCGCAGGGGAGTTTCTTGTTATGGCTGCAACCCTGATACATATCAAATCAAGGATGCTGCTACCGCCTGATGAACAGGCGCCGCCGGAGGAACAGGAAGATCCGAGGATCGAGCTTGTCCAAAGACTGGTCGAATATCAGAGATACAAGGATGCTGCCGGAAACCTGAAAATAAGGGAAGAGGAATGGATAAAAATCTTTCATAGAGAGCCGATCTCATCGGATGAAGAAGAGGAGGGCGAGCTTTACCTCTTTGATTTAGGACTATTTGATCTCCTTGACGCCTTCAAAAAGATATTAGATAAAGCGCCGCCGGAAGTCGGATCTATTACAAAGGAAACCCTTACCGTAAAGGACAGAATGTCGGTTATTATGGAGATTATCGAGGGGCAGGCGGTTGTAAGGTTCGAAGACCTGTTTAAAGAAAACGTAACAAGAATCCAATTGATAATCACCTTTGTAGCGCTCCTTGAACTCATAAGGCTCGGCCTTGCGAGGGTCTATCAGGAAAGCCAGTTCGGAAGCATTTTTGTAATAAACCCGGAGAAACAGCCTGCATCAGAAGCTGCCATAGAAAATCCGGTATAGCCCGGATTATTCACAATTTTTCTGATTGAACTGAGGACAGAGTATTTTCGCTTTCTCCTCGGCGAATCCGCCTGAGGCGGACATTCTCGGTCGTTCCTCCCTGCGAGGCTTTTGCCTCTTTATTTTTATATACCGTATTTGACTATCGGCAAAAAAAACCGCTCAAATACTCTATCCTCAGTTGCTGTTACCGATTTTATTAATAATCCGGGCAAAGCAATTTCAATTTTAATCATGAACAAATTGCGTTGACAGAAATGTTGTATTATTGATAAATTAAGCTTAAGCTAAAATTTAGCTGTGGCACTATTTATGCTTAATATTATTAAGTATATGCAACATAAACAATTGCTCATAATATGTTTGCTTTGTCTTTTTTTGATAGCCATATTTTCGGATAAGAGTATGGCAACAGTCGGCGGAGACTGCGACGCATGTCATAATATCTTTCCCGGCATGATGGAAAAGACCCATACGGGGAAGGCCTTCCAGTATGTCCTGAAAAACGAGTTTTGCGTGAACTGTCATTCAAATGCGAACAGTGATACCATTAAAAATCTCGGCGGCAACAGGGTGCCTGTAGTACGCACTACGGCACCGCCTATAGATCCACTGGCAGGTGGGAATTTTTTCTATGTGGCAAAGGATTTCGGCGACAGGAAAGGCCATAATGTAGACGGAATAACCTCGGTAGACATGAAATTTAACGGCTTCCCTCCCGGCTATACAAGGCCGTCCGATCCCTCCATTGTCGGATACAACCCCAAAAAACCTTTGATGTGCGCGGGATCGAACGGCTGCCATGGCAATAGAAATATTGAAGACCCATTCGAAGCGATTTATGGCACTCATCATGCGGTTGACAAACCATTGGATGGAAGCACGACGGCAAAGAGTTACAGGTTTTTAAAAAATACGGATAAGGTAAAAGGGGTTTTGGGACTCGAAGATAAAGACTGGAATCAAAATAGTTCATCAAAAAAACATAATGAATATTACCCTTCGATCGATGTTCTCTGTGAAAACTGCCACGGAGATTTTCACGGCAAGGATAACAAGGATACAGGCCACTGGTTCAAGCATCCCACAGGCGTTCCCATTCCCTCAAAGGGTGATTATTTAAAGTACGGTACATACAACACGGATGCCCCGGTTGGGCGAATAAAGGTTCCTGCATCGCCGGGTGAAGAGGTCAGACCCGGCGAAGATATTGTAATCTGTCTCTCATGTCATGTAGCGCACGCAAGTCCTTATGAGTCGATGCTTAGATGGGATTATGACTGGCTTATGACTGAAGGAAAGGGCGGATGTCAGATATGCCATTCCGGAAAATGAGAATATCGGTTGATAAGTTTACACGGTTTACACGGTTTACACGGTTTGCATGGTTTGCATGGTTTGCATGGTTTGCATGGTTTGCATGGTTTGCATGGTTTGCATGGTTTGCATGGTTTGCATGGTTTGCATGGTTTGCATGGTTTGCCGAATGGATAAGGTTTTACGAATTTAGAAACCCGGTATGCAGAGTAAAGCCGGTAAACTGTGCAAACTTTCTTTTATTATTTATATGTGTTACAGGTGTATGTTTTTTCACGACAGAGGCGGATGCCAAGGTTAAAGGCAGGTGCAAGGATTGTCATACCATGCATTACAGTTATGAGGGAGAGGAGATATCCTACGGAAACCGTCAAGGGCCATTTCCAATTCTGACGAAAGGCGGCTGTCTGGGCTGTCATGGACAAGACACTATCGGC
>JBAZWR010000146.1:0-6690 GCA_041660325.1 Thermodesulfovibrionales bacterium
TTCGGGTGATGCAAAGAGCGCCCCGTCACCCATAAGTTCGGTTATCTCATTTTTATAGAGTATCGCCCCTTCTCCGGCAAAGAGTATTTTTTCATCGGGGAATCCCTCTTTCCCCAACAATGAATCCACGCTTATCGAAACCTCGTCTATTAACCTGACAAACCCCGCGTCTTCCCATCTGAAAACCGCCGCATATACTTCTTTTTTTCTTGCATCAAGGAGGGTGCAGACCGGATAGCGGCAATAAGGAAAATTCCAGGCAAAGGCTTCAAGAGTAGGAACGGACACTATCGGCTTTCCGGTTGCATAGGATAATCCTTTCGCCGTGCTCAACCCTATTCTCAGGCCCGTGAAAGAGCCCGGACCGACGGCTATTGCAAAGACGTCTATATCGGACATTTTCAAAAAAGACTGTTTCAGGACGTGATCAATCTCCGTCATCAGTCTTTCCGAATGCGTGGATTTGACGTTGAGCCTGACCTCGGCTATCAGTCCCGCTGAATCATCGGCAATAGCTACGCCGCCAAGCATAGTAGATGTTTCGATCGCAAGGATTTTCATAAATGCCTACTATACCACTAACTTTTGCATATTTTCACACAAAAGGCTGCGGAAACCAAAACACAGACGAGGGCGGAGATACTTACGGCATGTGCGGCGCCGATAAAATCCGCAACGATTCCCATCAGTGAGTTGCCGATAGGGGCCGTGCCCAGAAATACAAACGCATAAACACTCATGGCCCTGCCCCTCAGGTTGTCGGGGACGGAAAGCTGTATGAAGCTGTTTGCCGTTGCAAGGAAACTGACAAGCCCCCAGCCGATAACAAAGAGGATTGTCAGAGAAAAATAAAAATGTCCTGATAACGAAAAAAAGAGAAGGGGCACGGAGACACAGAAGGCTGCGACTGCCATAAACCTGTTTTTGTTCTCGATATCCCCTTTCAGGGCAAGGAACAATGCCGCCGACAAGGCGCCTGCCCCGGTAGCGCCGACAAGGAAACCGAATCCCGCGGAACCGGTTTTGAAGACTTCTACTGCAAAGACCGGAAGGAGCGTTACAAAGGGCATTGCGAGCAGGCCGAATATGGCGATCATGATAATAATCCTGTAGATCTCCGGCTTGTTCCTCATGAATTGTATCCCTTCAATAAGGTCTTTCAGAATACCCTGAGAGGAAATTTTTGCTTCTCCGACAGTCCTGATCTTTGAGAGGGCAACAATGACCGCCAGGAAACTGACGGCGTTCAGATAAAAACATGCGGAAAGCCCGAAATTAGCTATGGCAATGCCCGCGATAACAGGACCTATCATCCTTGCCCCGTGAAATGCGGCAGAGTTTAATGCTACGGCATTTGTTAAGTTCTCTTTCCCCACCAGCTCAGCCATAAAAGACTGCCTCGCAGGTATGTCAAAGGCATTCACTGTTCCGAGAAACGCTGCAATCAGGGCAACCTGCCATACGGCGGCCATGTTAATGTCTATCAAAATACCGAGCAGCAGGGCAGGCAGGATTGACAATGCCTGGGTCAAAAGAAGAAGGTTCCTCTTACGGAACCTGTCGGCTGCTATGCCTCCGCCAAGCGTAAAGAGCAGTATCGGTAAAGAACCGGCAGCCGCAACCATGCCGAGATAAAAAGGTGATTTTGTCAGACTGTACACAAGCCACCCCTGCGCAACAGACTGCATCCATGTCCCTGACAGGGAAATAAGCTGCCCGAACCAAAAGAGCTTATAGTCTCTAACCCCTAATGCGGAAAAACTCCTGGAAATACTCATTCTTTTATTTTACTGAAACCCGCCCATCAAATGCTTGTTACTATTCTTAGAGCTTGAAGAAATATTTTCTATGAGTCGAAGACCTGAAGAAAGAACGGCTTGGCGTCAAGGTGCTTTTCACAAGCGGTTATATGGCGGACATCATCCACAAAAAGGGGATATTAAAAGGCTCGCGGAATTTTATTTTAAAACCGGCCACTCCCCGGAAGCGTCTCGAAACAGTACGCGACATCCTTAATAAAGAAGCCGGCAGACAAACTAATGCGTGATTCCCGATCAATAACTTACGAGTTAAATAAATTTATTGGGGACATCCGCAGTTTCTCTGACAGTTTAATTGTATGTTTCGGGTTAAGGGTAATATGTGATGCTGCTCTATCATGGATTGAATCCACAAAAAAAATCCCCCTTTTTAACAAAGGGGGATAAAAAGAGATAGTACGGATGAGAGCTGTTTTTCTTATATCTTCAGTACATAGTATCTCAGCCAGATATATGCGTGGCAGATAATGACAGACTCGATCATCAAAGGCATGCCGTAGAGCATGAACTTCTTAAATGAAATGGGTTTGCCCATCTTTTCTGCCATACCGACAACAATGACATTTGCAGATGCGCCAATAGCTGTTCCGTTCCCTCCGAGACATGCGCCTAAAGCCAGTGACCACCAGATCGGCATAAGATCAGGATGGTGCAGAAGATTAAGACCTGTGACATTAGGCCACAATTGTCTTGCCATGTCGATAACAAGCGGGTTCATGGTGGCGACATAAGGGATATTATCAATAAAGGCTGATGCAAAGGCCGAGAACCACAGGATAACCATCGAAGTGCCGAAAAGATTTCCCTGTGTTATCTCGAGGACCTTAATCGACATCCATTTAATAAGCCCGACGTTTACAACGCCTCCGATGATCATGAACAGGCCCATAAAGAAGAAGATGGTAGTCCATTCTGCCTCTGCAAGGATATGGTGGGGCTCTTTGGTTCCTGATACAAGAAGAAGCAGCCCTGCGCCAAAAAGCGCGATTGTTGCCGGCTCGAAATGGAGCATGCCGTGGAAAATAAAGCCTGTGATGGTTACGGCGAGAACAGCGAGAGATTTCTTCAGCAGCACCGGGTCTTTAATCGCTTCGTTTTCGTTCATTGCCATGACCCTTTGCCTCAGTTCCTCTTTTACCTTCAGCCGTTTCCCGAACACGAACTTGATGGTTATCACATAGGCGATCAGCACAAGGATAATTACCGGTGTAAGATTGTAAATAAAGGCCATGAAGTCAAGCTGCGCCTTTGACGCGATCATGATATTCGGGGGATCACCGATAAGTGTTGCCGTACCGCCGATATTTGATGCTATGGCTTCTGTAATGAGGTAAGGGACAACATCCAGTTCGAGCGCCTGACAGATGAGCAATGTAACAGGAGCAATCAGGAGAACTGTCGTTACATTGTCAAGAAATGCAGAAACAACAGCGGTCACAACAGAGAATATTGCCATGATCGCAAACGGTTTCCCTTTTGCAACCTTCGCGCTTTTTATGGCAATGTACTCAAAGACTCCTGTCGGTCTCATGATGTTGATGATTATCATCATGCTGACCAGCAGGAATATGACGTTCCAGTCTATACCCAGTTCCGGTGAATGAAATGCCTCTTGCTGTGTGAGAATCCCCAGCACGATCATTGTTGATGCGCCGACGATTGCGAGGATGGTCTTGTGTATCTTCTCGGTCACAATCAGTCCGTAAACGAGAATAAAGATTGCAGTTGCTATCCAGAATTTTGTGCCCATGACAATTTCAGTCGCGGCTTTTACTTCTTCGGTCATTTCCCACCCCCTGCATTTTCATTCAGCATTGCCTTTACAATTGCAAAAAAGACGTCTCTCTCGTACAACATACCGACGAGCTTCCCTGCATTATCAAGAACAGGGAGTCTCTTGACATTCCTTTTGATAAGATGGTCAACGGCGTCCATCAGGGAAGAGTCTTCTTTCACCGTTATGACATCCTTTGTCATCAGGGTATACACCTTTTTGTCGGCAATCTTCTTTGCCGTCTCTTCAAGCATCCCATCCCATGTGAATTCTCCAAGGTTCATCAAATCCATATAGGCAGGATGCACTGATTTAAGAATATCACTCATGGAGAGCATGCCGACGAGTTTCCCGGCTTCGTCAAGGACAGGCAGTCCCTTTACTCCGATCTGAGCGACTTTCAGGAGATTCACGGCATCCCTGAGGGTATCGTCCGGCTTCAGGTAATCCTGCAACGGTATCATCAAATCCTTTGCTTTCATAAAACCTCCAATTTCTAACAACCCCCTTAATCCCCCTTTTCAGGGTAGACTTTATTAAGTTCTCCCCTTACTAAAGGGCAACTGCTATATTCCCCCTTGACAAAGGGGGGCAGGGGGTTGTTTTTCAGTATTTATTCTATTTTTATTTCCTGCTTTTTGCCGTCTATCATCACATAGGAATCAGCAGGCCAGATGTAATTGGCATCAGGCGCGTGAATCTGTATGCCTGTGAGCACTGCATAATCGCTCTTGCCTGTATCCACCACCTTTTCGATAACATTCTCGAGGTCTTCCTGTATGACTTTGCGGGCTATCTTTGTAAGCTCAAGAAGACTCGGGATATCGCCGTAGCTGATTTCCTTGATAAGCCTCCTTTTAAGAAGACTTTCCTCTATATCCTCCTCATCGATCTTGATATGGAGCTTGCCTGTATAGAGCTCATCGAGAAACAGACAGAGGGCTCCGCAGGCGCTGGATTCTTCCTTGATACCCCTCCGTTTGCAGAAGCCGGACTTGCCGTCTTCGTTTACTGCCGTATGAGGAATCACATAAAAAACATAGCGTTCTTTACCGCCCGTCCTTGGAGCATGGTGCATGGCGGCCTTAAGCCCCGTCTTTCCCGCAGTGAACATGGCGGCAAGACTGGAGAAATTGAAGGCCTCTCCCCAGATATGCTTGATGATGCTTCTGACGGTCTGGGATATCTCGTCCCTGCAGACACAGACAGCGGCGATAGAATTATCGTCATTGAAGCCGAATTTCTTCAGGGCAGTGTAGGTCTTTTTAACATATTCGACTTCTTTAATGACCCCGTCAAAATTTTCCTTTAGGACTTCCGCAAATCCCATGAATCCTCCAAAACACGTTGAATGTTGAAGGTTGAAGAGTTGCACGTTTAACCTTCAACTCTTCAACCCTTCAACTGATCTTTTATTTCAGCAAAATCGGCATTCCGAGCATTGGCCAGAAGGTGAGAAGAGCAATGCCCAGGACAATCATTAATAAAATACTCGGAATAACGCCGTACGCGAAAAACTCACCCGGTGTAAACATTTTTGATTCATAGGCTATAGCGTTTGGAGCGGCGCCGATCAGGAGAACAAAAGGCATACCTGCTGTTGCAAGTGAGGCATAAAAGATCGGCTCCGGAGAAATACCCAAGTAATTTGCAATAACCAATGAAACAGGGAGTGAAATCGCTATTGCAGCAACGTTCATGATGAAGTTCGTGAGAACAAGGACAAAGAAAGCGATACTCAGGACAAATACCAGCCAGTGAGAATGCTGGAACAGGACAAGCCATTCAACCGCCATCCACTGCGCTGCGCCTGTCTGCCAGAGACAGAAGCCGATGCTCATGGCGCCGCCGAACAGAAGGATGATGTTCCATGGAATATCCTCAAGCTCTATGACCGTTAGTACCTTGAAGATGAAGAACATCAGGGTTGATACAAGCATAATCGCTGCTCTGTCCAACGGTTTCAGCGCCGGGATGAATGCCTGACTCGACATAACAGCAATGGCGCCCAATACCGTAACGATGACGAATTTCTCATTCCTTGTCATGGGGCCAAGTTCTTTTGAAAGTTTCGTTACCCTGTCTCTTAGCCCGGGGATAACCTTCTTTTCAGCTTTCAGAAAGATCATAAGGACAATCCATATGAAAAAGACCATGATCCACCCGATGAAAAACATATACTTGCTGAGTTCGAAAAAACCGATAGATTTGCCGGTGAATTGCGCAAACATACCTGCTCCTGCTGCGGCACGGGCAGAACCAAGGAAGGTAATGACGCTTCCGGCTCCGGCAGCATATGCCATACCGATGAAGAGGGATTTTCCGAATTTTGTCGGTTTCTCACCTTCACCATAGAGTGAATTGATCGCGAGGAGGATCGGAAATACCGTAGCTGCAGCGGCAGTATGCGCCATGACATGGGCAAGTCCCGCTGTAACGACCAGCGCTCCCAGCAGGATCATATTTGTCTTTTCACCTACTATTTGAAGCATCTTATATGCAAGACGCTTGGTAAGACCTGTTTTTGTAAACGCAATACCTACTACAACCGATGCAAAAATAAACATGACCGAAGGGTCCATGAAATCCCTGAATGCATCCGATGTTTTCCGTATTGCAAATAATGCCTGAATGACCCCGATTGCTATGGCTGTAACGCCTATAGGTACAACCTCAAATATCCACCATATGCTGGCCATAAGGAAAAGACCTACGGCAGCCTTCCCCTGTTGCGGCAATGGGAAATGCTTTCCTCCGGGATCTATTGCGTCCGGCCATGCAGGCGTGTAATAGATCCACAGGAAAATGCCGATACCTAAAAGGATAAGCACTGCCCGTTTCCAGTCGAATGCAGCCTTTGTTTCTGCTATAACGATTTCCGGAGGCGGTTCCGGTAAGCCTTCTGTTTTCTTGTGTTCAATATCAGCCATTTTTCGCCTCCTATTCCTTCAGGACGGCATCTGAGATCGAATCGAATATCTCGATCATCCTTACCAGTCCCACAAACTTCTTCTTGTCTTCCAGCACAGGGACAAGAACCAGATCGTTATGAAGCATCAGGTATGCTGCCTTGGTAACAGGGTCTCCCGGCTCTAC
>JBAZWR010000147.1:0-6679 GCA_041660325.1 Thermodesulfovibrionales bacterium
TTGACGATATCAGGACAAGCAGGCTGTCTTCAGGAGGTTCTTCAAGCGTTTTGAGAAAGGCGTTTGCAGCATACTGATTCATAGTGTCCGCGTCATCGACGATTACAATCTTATACCTTCCCTCAAATGCCTTGAGAGAGAGGGCATCATCTATCGCGCGTATCTCTTCAATCCTGATCTGACCGCTGTCCGGGCTGATCAGGAGAAAATCGGGATGAATGCCCTTGTCTATCTTCCGGCATGACGGACATTTATCACAGGCGTCAATTTCGGAATGCGAACTGCGGGATAGCGCTTTGGGATCGTCAAGTAATCCCCTGCTTTCTTCCGCCTGCCCGCCGGCCAAACAGTTAAGGGCTTTCGCAAGATTCAGAGCGGTAAGTTTTTTACCTATACCGGATTCTCCCGCAAAAATATACGACGACGGTACCCTCCCCCTCTGAATGGTCCTGAGAAGAATACTTACCGCCTTATCCTGTCCGATTATATCTTTGAATGACATGATCTACCTTAACATGAAATTGCCGGGATGAAAAATTATACCTTTGCGCTCTATCGGTTGACAAGAGGATAAGATTGCCGAAATTCTTGTTATGCTTCCGCTCAAAGACTCTGTCCTCGGTTGCCGTCGGCAATTTTATGAATTAATAACACTTCATAATTGTCGTCACTACAACATAATTGTCATATAGTGTTTCGCCCTGATTTTACCGTAGCGGTTGCAACACCTTGTTATTAAAGGTGTTGCAAGATTGGCACGTTGATTGCTTTGTATTTAATAAATTAATAAAGGAGGATGTATGAGACAAATAGCGATTTATGGAAAAGGCGGTATAGGAAAATCTACTACAACTCAAAATACAGTATGCGCATTGGCAGAAGCCGGTTACAAATGCATGATCGTCGGATGTGACCCGAAGGCGGACGCAACGAGGCTGATACTCCATAAAAAGGCCCAGGCAACTGTCATGGATATGGCCAGGGAAAGAGGAACGGTTGAAGACCTTGAACTCGATGAAGTGCTCCTGACGGGTTATAGAGGCATCAGGTGTGCGGAGTCGGGCGGTCCCGAACCGGGCGTCGGATGTGCAGGCAGGGGTGTTATTACCGCGATCAACTTTCTCGAGGAAAACGGCGCATATGGAGTGGATACCGATTTTGTCTTTTATGATGTCCTCGGTGATGTTGTATGCGGTGGGTTCGCAATGCCCATCAGAGAAGGAAAGGCAAAGGAGATCTATATCGTCACATCAGGTGAGATGATGGCTATGTACGCTGCAAATAATATTTCCCGGGGTGTTCTGAAATATGCCCAGAGCGGAGGCGTCAGGCTCGGAGGTCTTATCTGTAACAGCAGACAGGTGGACAAGGAATACGAATTAATTTCCGAACTTGCCAGGAAGCTCAACACACAGATGATCCATTTTGTCCCGAGGGAAAATCAGGTCCAGAGGGCCGAACTGAGAAGGATGACAGTCATCGAATATTCCCCTGAACATGCTCAGGCTGATGAATACAGGATGCTGGCAAAGAAGATAGCGGAAAATAAGGACTTTGTCATACCTACGCCGATGAGCATGGATGAACTGGAACAATTGCTGATGGATTTCGGAATACTTGAGACCGAAGAGGCGGCAGCATAAATATTTAACCCAATTCTCTGAAAAGCTTAATGCATTTATTGGGGTAAATAGATTTACGCTTTCAACTATTGAATACAGGAGGCTTAATGAGCATGAATATTAAAGACACACAGAAAATGATAGAGGAAGTTCTGGAAGTATATCCGGAGAAGACAAAGAAAGACAGGGCCAAGCATTTAGCGGCCAATGATCCTTCCGGCCAATGCAGCACCTGCCAGGTCAAGTCCAATGTAAAATCCCGGCCCGGCGTCATGACTGTCAGGGGATGTGCGTATGCCGGCGCAAAGGGCGTTGTCTGGGGGCCTGTAAAAGATCAGGTCACCATAAGTCATGGTCCTGTCGGATGCGGCCAGTACAGTTGGTGGTCCAGGAGAAATTACTATAATGGCCGGACAGGGATTGACACCTTCGGAACTATGCACATTACAACAGACTTCCAGGAGAAGGACATTGTATACGGTGGCGATAAAGGTCTTGATGCCGCCCTGCACGAGCTGAAAGAACTTTTCCCGCTTATGAAAAGCATGGGCATACTTTCAGAATGTCCTGTCGGTCTCATAGGAGATGACATCGAAGCGGTATCGTCAAGGGTCTCGAAGGAAATGGGCATCCCGATTGTTCCGGTAAGATGCGAGGGATTCAGAGGGGTGAGTCAATCCTTAGGCCATCACATCGCCAACGATACGATCAGGGACCACATCCTCGGCAAGGGTAAACTCGAAAAATCTACGCCTTATGATGTTGCATTGATCGGGGATTACAACATCGGCGGTGATGCCTGGGCGTCAAGGAAGATGCTGGAAGAGCTTGGGTTAAGAGTTATTGCCCAGTGGACCGGTGATGCATCGATAAATGAGATGGGAATTGCGCACAAGGCCAAGCTGAACCTTATCCATTGCTATCGTTCAATGAACTACATCTGCCGGCACATGGAAGAACAATACGGTACCCCATGGGTGGAGTTTAACTTCTTCGGCCCGACAAAGATATACCAGAGCATGAGGAAGATCGCCTCGTACTTTGATGACAAAATCAAGGAGAATGCCGAAAAAATGATCGAGAAGTACGGGCCCATGATGAATGAAGTAGTTGAACAGTTCAAACCGAGGCTCGCCGGCAAGAAGGTGATGCTCTATGTCGGAGGCTTAAGGCCGAGGCACACCATCGGCGCTTATGAAGACCTCGGCATGGAGGTGATCGCATCGGGGTATGAGTTCGGACACAGCGACGACTATAAGAGGACTTATCCCGAGATGAAGGAAGGCGCGGTAATCATGGATGATGCAACGCTCTACGAATTGGAAGAGTTTACGCGCAGGCTGAGGCCGGACATGGTGGGGTCCGGTATTAAAGAGAAGTATTCCTATCATAAGATGGGTGTGCCGTTCAGACAGATGCACTCATGGGATTACTCAGGGCCATATCATGGTTTCGACGGCTTCCCGGTTTTTGCCAGGGATATGGACATGACGGTGAACAGCCCGACGTGGGATTTAGTACGGAGGAAAAAATGAATCCGATGAAAATAAAGGACCACAACGAACTCTTTTTGGAACAGGAATACCTTGAACAGTTCGAGAGAAAAAAGGAATTTGAAGACTGTCCTTCCGCTGCGGAGGTCCAAAAGATAGCAGAGTGGACAAAGACTGAGGACTATAAGGACAAGAACTTTGCGAGGAAGAACATAAAGATCAATCCCGCAAAGGCTTGCCAGCCGCTGGGTTCGATCTTCTGCGCATCCGGTTTTGAAGGGACGATGCCTTTTGTCCAGGGCGCACAGGGTTGCGTAGCATACTTCAGGAGTCACCTGAGCAGGCACTTCAAGGAACCAATGTCGGCGATATCCACATCGATGTCCGAAGACGCAGCGGTTTTTGGCGGTTTAAACAATATGCTCGAAGGTTTGGAAAATGCCTATACACTCTATAAACCGAAGATGCTCTCTGTATGCACCACTTGCATGGCAGAAGTTATCGGAGATGATTTAAACGCTTACATAAGAACTGCCCGTGAAAAAGGGATCATCCCAATGGACTTCCCTGTGCCATTTGCTCATACGCCGAGTTTTGTGGGCTCCCACATAACCGGGTATGACAACATGATGAAAGGCATCCTGAGCGCCCTTACCGCAGGCAAGAAAGGTGACCCGGACGGGAAGCTGAATATCATTATGGGCTTTGATACTTACACCGGAAATTACCGCGAGATGAAAAGGCTTCTAAAAACGATGGGCGTCGATTACACTCTGCTTTCCGATGTTAGCGATGTTTATGATTCACCTAATACCGGTGAATACAAACTCTATCCGGCGGGTACACCGCTGGAGCATGCAGCCCGTTCGATCAATGCTGTGGCCACTGTAGCGCTCCAGAAGTATTCGACACTGAAAACTCTGGATTATATCCGAAAAGAGTGGGACCGGGAGGCCATGGCGCTTCCTCTCATCGGGGTGAAGAATACCGATAAATTTTTTGAAGAGATAAGCAGGATTACAGGGAAACCGGTCCCACAGGAGATCGAGGATGAGCGTGGCCGGGTGGTCGATGCGATGGTCGACTCGCACCCTTATGTCCATGGAAAGCGGGTTGCCCTGGTCGGAGACCCGGACCTCCTGCTCGGAATGATAAGCTTCCTTATGGAAATGGGGGCATATCCGGTCCACATCGTATGTACTAATGGGGACAAGAAATTCGAAGAGGATGCGTATAGCCTTCTGAGAGAAAGTCCTTTCGGGGAGGACGGAAAGGTTTATATCCATAAGGACATGTGGCATCTGAGGTCATTGATGTTTACAGACCCTGTTGACCTGCTCATCGGGAATTCATATGCAAAGTTTCTCTGGAGAGACATCGGAACACCCCTTATCAGAATCGGGTTTCCGATATTCGACAGACACCATCTCCACAGATACCCGATCATCGGTTATCAGGGCGCCTTGAACCTTGTGAACTACATTGTCAACACTGTCCTCGATGAGATGGACAGAAAGACAATGCATACAACAAGTTTTGATGTAATAAGGTAATGAAGAATTAGAGGTCGGATATGACAACCAATACGGAAAAACTGTTTCAAAGCGGCTGTGACGTTGAGGATAAATATAAGGTCTGCAGATCAAGAGGCGGCGAGTCGTGTGCCTTTGATGGGGCCATGATCGTGCTCCAGCCGATTGCGGATGCAGCGCATATTGTGCACGGCCCGATCGCCTGTTGCGGTAACTCATGGGAAGGAAGGGGAACATTGTCGAAGGCAGGGGCGAATGGCCATCCGCCCCTGCACAGGATGGGCTTCACAACTGATATAAATGAGATGGACATAATTTACGGCTCTCACCGGAAACTCTATGATGCAATCTTTCATGCGTACAATGCGGTGAGTCCGAAAGCCATCTTCGTATATGCGACATGTGTTAGCGGCTTGATCGGAGAAGACATAGAGTCTGTCTGCAGAAGTGGGGAAAAAACCTCGGTATCCCGGTAATTCCGGTCAACGCGCCCGGTTTTGTCGGACCTAAAAATCTCGGTAACAGGATAGCAGGCGAGGCGCTCCTTGATTATGTCATAGGCACTTGTGAACCACCTTTCACAACTGATTGCGATATTAACCTTATCGGTGAATACAACATAGCGGGCGACCTTTGGCTTGTCGAACCTGTTCTCAGGGAGTCAGGGTTGAGGGTCCTTTCAAGGATTACGGGAGACGCCACATTTGAAGAAATAAGATACGCCCATAGGGCAAAACTAAACATCGTTGTCTGCAGCCGGGCATTAATCAATATTGCCAAGGAAATGGAAAAACGATACGGCATCCCTTATATCGAGGTTTCATTCTTCGGAAAAACAGAGATGTCAGGAGCTCTCAGAAACATACATTCAAAGCTCCGGGATTCAAGTTCAAAGCCGGAAGATGTTGAAGGGATTATTAAAAGAGAAGAAGATCAACTGGCATTGAGGTTAGAGCAATACAAACATTTGAGAGGCAAAAAAGCGGTGCTTTATACCGGCGGCGTAAAAAGCTGGTCTTTTATTTCAGCGCTTTATGACCTGGGGATTGACATTGTTGCGGTCGGTACGAAAAAGAGCACGGTTGAAGATGAAGAGAAAATGAAGGTTATTATGGGAAATGACGCCCCGTTGGTTGAAGATACAACGCCCAATAATCTTCTCCGGCTGCTAAAGGAGAAACATGCCGATATTCTTGTCGCAGGAGGCAGAAATCAGTATCTTGCGGTAAAGGAAGGGATCCCGTTTGTGGATGTGAATCAGGAAAGACATACTGCATATGCCGGCTATCAGGGACTGGTAAACCTGGCTGAACAGATAAGCAATGGAATAAACTTCTACACAAAGAGCAAACAGGACGGTGCAGGAAGTATTATCTCATACGGTAAAAAGTCCGGTATCTCGCAGAGCAAAAAAAAATATGATCTTGTCATCAACCCGTTAAAGCATTCCCAGTCAATAGGCGCAGCGATCGCTTTTCAGGGAATTCATAAGGCTATTCCGGTTATTCACGGGGCCCAGGGATGCAGCTTTCTCGCAAAGGTTCTACTGACAAAACACTTCAGGGAACCGATCGCACTTGCAAGCACAAAACTGTTTACGGAAGATATTGTTATGGGCAGTGACGAGAATATGTATAAGGTTGTTAAAGGTTTTGCAGAGAAGAACAAGCCGGAAGTCATAGGCGTCCTGACATCCGGTCTTTCTGAAGCAAAAGGAGACGACCTTGAAGGGGCAATCAAACAGCTCCAGAGGAACTGTGCCGATTGTGAAATCCTTCACGTTTCCATTCCTGACTATGAAGGCGGGCTCGAATCGGGGTACACAAAGGCAGTTAGTTCAATCATTGGAATTGCAGGGCACAAAAGATACGAAATGCGCGTGCATGAGAACCGGCTAAATGTTCTTGTCGGGTCTCATCTTTCACCGTCGGACGTTACAGAGTTGAGGGAAATAATTGAATCGTTTGGATTGGTCCCGTTGATACTTCCCGACCTTTCCGCCCTTGACGGGAGCAGGCAGGGATTGTCCCCC